>DRZW01000068.1 GCA_011380105.1 Halothiobacillaceae bacterium | reverse complement strand
GTAGGGGTTAACCGATTGGTTAGCATCACCCAGAATGGTTTTTCGGCAGTTAAATAAGCGCCCAAGCACGGCATAATGTACCGGCGTGTAATCCTGCATTTCATCAATCAGCAGATGTTTTACCGCTGTGAATGGTGAGCGAATGCCATCGAGCTTCATCTTAAGATAAATCATCGGGAAGACATCAGCATACTCCAAGCGGCTATTTCGAGCAGGCCGGAAAAGTTCAGGTTCACCTAACCAATCAAAAAAACCTTTATAGGTCTCCCGCAAAGTTTGCTCACAACGCATCTGATTCAATGCCGTTTTGAGTGCAGCCCGGTCTTGCGGGGTGAAATCATAGTTATACTGAATCCGAACTTTTTGCTCAGTCTCTCGGGCGAGTTGCTTCATTCGTTCATTACCCGGTAGCGCGCGATGCTTGCGATAGATCTCCTCTAGCAAAAAAGCGGGAATCAGCCGCTTGGCAATCCAGACATCCTCGGCGACAAAACGACGCTGCTCCACCACTGCAGCATATTCGTCAAGCTTTTTTAAAAAAGAAAGCGAGGCTTTGCGCTGTAGGCGTTGCTTTAGTGCCGGATCATCGTGCTCCAAGAGCCGGTTTGTTTGCTCAAAGAAGGTCTCGAAGCGGTACTGTCCTTCTAGCAGTTCGCTGGCAACATCCTCCATACTAATTTCGCGGATATTTTCTTCGCCTAATTCGGGGAGTACGTTGGCGATATAGGCGGAAAACACCCGGTTGGGCGAAATAATCAGCATATCATCAGCAGTCAGGGTGTCTTTGTGCCGATAAAGCAAATAAGCAATCCGGTGTAGAGCAATGGAGGTTTTGCCCGAACCGGCCACGCCCTGAATAATCAGCTCACGGGTATCATCATCCCGGATAATGGCATTTTGATCGCGCTGAATGGTAGCCACGATCTGCTTCATGCCCTCATCACCGCTGGCCTTGCCCAACTCTTGTTGCAAGACATCATCGACCACATGCACAGTGCTATCGATTAACAACTCAATGCGGTCGTATTTAATCCGAAACTGACGCTTTTTTTGAATCTCTCCGACAACCGTGCCCTCCGGCGATTGATATTGCGCCGGGCCGGTTTCATAGTCATAAAACAAACTGGCAATCGGGGCGCGCCAATCATAAATGACCGTCTGGTTTTGCAGATCATCATGAAAATGATGCACACCGATATAAACCGGCTTTACAGATTGGCCTTCTGCCGCGAAATCAAAACGACCAAAATACGGCGCACGCTGGGTTTTCTGGAGTTTGCGCTGTTTTTCCAGCAAGATCTCACCACTTCTGACCGATTGCTCAATCGACTGTCGCGAGGCCACTTTTTCAATATGATCCATTTCATCGCGGCTTTCCCACAGATACCGCTTCTGCTCCTCCACATCTTGCTGACAAGCCTTAAGGCGGGATTGAGTGGCCTTAATGTTCTCTTCAAGCCGGCGGTGTACCTGTTTTAAATAAGCCTGCTCAGCGGCTCGTGTTGTCTCGCTCATCCCTCCTCCCCTATTTTGTTCATCGATTAACGGGCTGATCTAGCACCCGCCAAGCCAGAGCCAGCGCTAATGCGATATAGACCGCCAATGCCAGCGCGACATCCTCCATACTCCAACCCAAATCCAACGCCACCCCGGCGGCATACGGTGTAATTGCCGTCGATAGCACCATAGCCGCGTGCACAACCGCCCGTATGGAACCTAAATGCACAACACCATATAACATTGGCCATAAAGCCCCTAACAGGGTGCCAGCTCCACCTAGCGATAACCCGGTCAACAGCATAAATACCCAGGCCGTTATGGGTTGGTCAAACCAGGCTAGGATCAACAACCCCAGCATCATGGGTAATAAGTAAAACCGCAGTATAGGTCGGGCACCAATCTTATCCAGTAAAGGGCCGGCAAACATCAGCCCTGCGACATGCGCAAGGGCAAAACCAGTAAAACTTCCCGCCACCCAGGCCATGCTCCAGTCCTTGCCTTCGGCAAGATAGGCCAAATGAAACAATATGGCCGTGACGGTTAGCGGTGCCGCCAGCACGGCCGGCAACAACCGATAAAACCGCTTATCGCGCAACACTTCTGCCCGGGTCCACTGTCGCGGGGCGCAAGCCTGCTTCTCTGCATCCGCTTTACGCTGACTGGTCGCATGATCGATCACCTGCTGGCTATGGCCGCGCAGCAACCACAACAGTAAAGGCAGAAAGAATACCGCCATGATGACAGCCGACCAGAACCAAGTAGCGCGCCAGCCAATGGCGGCTATTAAGGCCACACCAATCGCGGGCATCACCGCCTCGCTCAAAGGCAAGCCCTTAGCGGCAATACTCACCGCTTTTCCACGGTTTTGATCAAAATACCGCCCCATGCTGGTCGCTGAAACATGGGTGAATAAGCCCTGCCCGCAAAAGCGCAACAGAAACAACGCTAACCCCAGCATGATGGCTGTTTGCGCCACCGAAAGCAGCAACGCCCCGGCAACAACACCGCCTGAAACCAAGGTGACAAACCATGCCAAACTCATGGTGTCAAGCTTTCGCCCGGCCCAGACAATCAATAACCCGCTACCCAAAGTCGCCAGTGAATAGAGCAGACCGAACTCACTATGGCTTAAATTAAAATCCGCGCGCAGCTCACCGCCAAACACTGCAATGTAAAACGTCTGACCATAGCCAGATAACATGGCGGTTAATACGCCGAAAGCCAGAAAACGCCAATTTTCGGCCAAAAATTTCCAGTAATGATGCATAGCGCTATTCTACTGTAGTAACAACACCGATTACGGCCGAAATTCCATTGCCGCCGAAAAACGGCCAGGGGTAGGATAGCGGACCATGAGAAACGTCGAACAGAAAGTGCGGCGGTGCCCTATGGACGTGACCATCCACAGTGCTCCCCGTGGGCTAACCATGGCAGAATTGAAGCCTTTGCCCGGCGTGAAACTGCCACACCCCTTAATTGAACCTGCTGATGCGACGCGCAGAATAAACCCGTATACATCGAGTAGCGCCAGGATGCTGAGTAAGGGTATTGAGTATGGCTCACCTGAAAGCAAACCCGTTGGCTCTTTTGCCGCTGATGCTGTTTTTCGTAGGTTCCTTTTATCTACTAACCTGAAACCGCCATCCAGCATCAGGCACAGACAAACAAGGTTTAGGGACGTGGTAGCAGCAAAGCCAACAGGGCCGCTAAAATCGCAGTGCCGAGTACAAACAAATGCAGATTGACCGCTGCGGCCAGCAATGCTTTACTATCATCCACGGTACTGAATAAGGCCGCACTCACCCCGGCCTCGAAGGTGCCAAAACCGCCTGGGGCATGCACCGGTAACACTGAGGTCAAATCTCCGCCAATCGCTCCAAGTAATCCCTGAAAAAAATTAATATCCACAAACTGCATCAATACCCAAGCCATCACCGTTAGCTTTAACACCCAGTTAGCCCAAGTCCAGCCAACTGATTCCAACAACACCAAGCCGCTATGTGGCAAACTGCGCAACGCTTTTAACAACCACAAGCGCCCTGCTCTGAAATGACGCTGTGTTTTTGAAAGCGGTATGGCCACCAACAGCCGAAAGATCAAGTCACGTAGGTAATAAACAACGAAAGGCAGGATAATCAGCCCCGCCAAAAGCGGATACAACACCAGCCCGGACAGATTAATCCATCGACCGCCAGCTAGCAGCACCAACACCATTAGCACCTGTAAATCCAGCAGGCGAAACCAAAATAATCCCGGCAGGCTGGCGCTGACTTCAATCTGAAAATACCGCCACATCAGCACCGGAAAGGCGGCCTCACCACTGCGCATCGGCAGTAGGTTGTTCATCAGATTGTGCCATATTGAAAGACGCAGTGTCGCCCAGAAATGCCCCCGTAACCGGATGAAAAAATACCGGTAAATCCGCAACGTGCGGATGATCTGCGTGAGTGCCAGCAGCGCAACCGCCAGCAGCAACGCACTCTTCGACATGGCCTGCCAGGGAGCCAACAGGGTAGCAAAACCAACCCAGTTCAATACCGCCAACAGCAAGGCTAGAGGCAGAGCAAGCGCTAACCAGAATGACAGCGAAGCTTTACTAGAACGGTTTTTTTGGGGAGGTGGGCTTATTTTGGGCATAATGGCTTATTGTGCCATTTTTAACAGTTGCGTATATAAAACGCTTGCTTCTAATAGACTATCGATGACTACAATCACCTTCCATCTGATTAACGACAACGCCGACGATGCATTCTGGTACCATGCAGCCGAGTTGTGCGCCGAGCGAGCTGAGAACGACCAGCTCACCTACGTTGTCTGTGCTAATCACGAACATGCCGATGGCTTTGATGAGTATTTGTGGGGGTATCGCTCAGACCGGTTTGTGCCCCATACCGCCGACCCGGATGATGTTGAATTTGCCCCGGTGTTTATTGGCACGCAACCGGCTGCGGGTGGGTTCAGTTATGTGATCAATCTCTCCGGCAAGCTAATTGAACAACCTGCATCGCGTACTATGATTGATGAAATCATACCGGCCGATGAGCAGGCTCGTAACTCGGCCCGCGAGCGCTGGCGTCACTATAAAACTCAAGGCATCAACCCCACGCATCGTGCCGTTGGTGCCGATACAAAATAGACCGTCAACCTGATCAACCAACGCGATTTGTCTCGAGAACAATCCATGGAAAAAACCTACAATCCCGCCGCACTGGAACAAGAATGCTATCACCGTTGGGAAGAACAAAATCTGTTTGCCGCTGACATGCAGGCCGAAGGCAGTTACTGCATTATGCTGCCTCCGCCAAACGTCACCGGCCGGCTGCACATGGGACACGCCTTCCAGGATACATTGATGGATATTTTAATCCGCTTCAATCGGATGCGCGGCAAGGCAACACTTTGGCAGCCGGGCACCGACCATGCCGGGATTGCCACGCAAATGGTTGTAGAACGTCAACTAGAAGCCGCTGGAGAAAAACGCCATGAGATTGGCCGCGATGCCTTTTTAGAACGCGTCTGGGACTGGAAAGAACAGTCCGGTGGGTTTATTACCGAACAGATGCGTCGCTTAGGCGCCTCCTGCGACTGGAGCCGAGAACGCTTCACCATGGATGACGGATTATCTGAAGCGGTACGGGAGGTGTTCGTCAAACTGTATGAAGACGGTTTGATTTATCGTGGCAAACGCTTGGTTAATTGGGATCCGGTGCTAATGACCGCCGTTTCCGATCTGGAAGTGGTCTCTGAGGAAGAATCCGGCCATTTGTGGCATATGCGCTACCCATTAGCCGATGGCAGTGGATCACTAATCGTCGCTACCACCCGCCCGGAGACCATGCTGGGTGATACGGCTGTGGCGGTGCATCCGGAAGACAGCCGCTATCAAGATTTTATCGGCAAAAAAATCCGTCTGCCGATTACCCACCGTGAAATCCCGATTATTGCTGATGAGTATGTTGACCCTAAATTCGGCTCCGGCTGTGTAAAAATCACCCCAGCGCATGATTTTAACGACTATGCCATCGGCCAGCGCCACAAACTGCCGATGCTCAATATCTTCACCCCCGAGGCGCATGTCCGCGCCGAGGCGGAAGCCTTTGGCAATGAAGAAATTAAGCTCGACACGGCTATGCCCGATGCAATCGCCGGTTTAGACCGCTATGCTGCACGCCAGAAGGTAATCGAGCTGCTAAAAGCCGAGAATCTGCTAGTCAAGGTCCAGCCACACAAGCTTATGGTGCCACGCGGCGACCGCTCAGGACAGGTGATTGAACCGCTGTTGACCGACCAGTGGTTTGTGGATTTAACCCGCGAGAAAACAGCTGACAACCGCCCCGGCGGCAATGCCGCTATTATCCAACCGGCCTTAAACGCGGTTAAAAACCGGGATATCCGCTTTGTGCCTGAGAACTGGGAAAACACCTACTATCAGTGGCTGGAGAACATCCAAGATTGGTGTATTTCACGTCAGTTATGGTGGGGACATCGCATTCCAGCCTGGTACGACCCACAGGGCAATGTCTATGTCGGCCGGAATGAGGCCGAGGTGCGCGCTAAAAACGGCTTATCCGAAAATCTGGAACTAACCCAGGATGCCGACGTGCTCGACACCTGGTTTTCCTCCGCCCTATGGCCTTTCTCCACCTTGGGCTGGCCGAAAGATACCGAGGAGTTGGCGCGGTTTTATCCCACTAATGTGCTGGTTACTGGTTTTGACATCATCTTTTTCTGGGTCGCACGGATGGTAATGATGGGGCTGTACTTCAAAAAAGAAGTGCCCTTCCGAGAGGTTTATGTGCACGGTTTGGTGCGGGATGCCCACGGCCAGAAAATGTCCAAATCCAAAGGCAATGTACTCGATCCGATTGATATCATCGACGGGATTGATTTAGAAAAACTCGTAGAAAAACGCACCAGCGGGTTGATGCAACCGAAGATGGCCGAGCAAATCGAAAAGCATACCCGCGAGGAATTCCCCGATGGCATAGAAGCCCACGGCACCGATGCCCTGCGCTTTACCTTTGCCTCCCAAGCCACCATGGGGCGCGATATTAGCTTTGATACCGCTCGGGTCAAGGGCTATCGCAACTTCTGTAACAAACTTTGGAATGCCAGTCGGTTTGTGCTTATGCAGTGCGAAGGTGAGGATACCGGCTTAAACGAACAGCCGGTCACCTTAAATGCGGCTGACCGCTGGATTTTAAGCACTCTGCAGGATTGCATAACCACCGTAATCAAACACATTGAAACCTACCGGTTTGATCTCGCAGCGCAGGTGCTCTACGACTTTATTTGGTCGAATTACTGCGACTGGTATTTGGAGTTGACCAAACCAGCCCTACGCGACGGGGATGCTGCCGCGCAGCGCGGTACTCGCCGCACCTTGGTGCGCGTGCTCGAGGCCTTACTGCGATTGGCTCATCCGTTTATCCCGTTTATCACCGAGACCATCTGGCAGCGCGTTGCCCCCTTAGCCCGGCCCGACTGGCATTCTAATGCCAGCTTGATGACCGCAAGCTATCCAGAAGCCGACTCAGCACTGCACGATTCCGATGCCTGCGCGGATATCGAATGGCTGCAAAACTTCGTGTTGGGTGTACGCCGGATTCGGGCGGAGATGAATATCGCCCCCGGCAAGCCTCTGCCGGTACTGCTGACCCATACCACCGCGGCGGATTTAGACCGGCTGCGTTCTTTGTCCGGGCTGTTAAAAACCATAGCCCGGATTGAATCGATTGAGGAATGCCAAGGCCAGCCACCGGAGTCTGCCATGGCACTGGTCGGGGAGATGCAATTGCATATCCCACTAGCCGGGCTGATTGACATCAATGCCGAGCTCGAGCGCATCAAACGCACTATCGAACAGGTGCAAAATCAGATCAGCAAAGCAGAAAGCAAACTGGCAAATGAAAATTTTGTCGCCCGTGCCCCGGAACAGGTTGTGGCACAAGAACGCGAACGGCTGGCAAAATTCAAAACCGAGTACGCCGAGCTTAGAGAGCAACGCGCCCGGATAGAAAAGCTGGGTTAAATCTCCAACCCAATCACCTCAGGCATAATGGTTTATAAAAACCTGAGGTGGCTGGGATGAACTTAACCTTGTATGTGGACATCTCGAAAAACCCTATCAAAGCTGACCTTTCTTGGCAGTAACACGTTCTCTTGCCCACAAACAGGACAACAACCTTGTACCCGCTTTGAGCCATTCATTAGATTTACGTTTTTGTAACATCGGATTCACAAACCTTCTCTAAGCTGAACTTTGTTGATCAGCAAAGCCTTTAGAGAAGATGGTTCCGATAAAAAACCTGACACCAAAGGAAATTATCTCCGATGCGTTGCGATCCCGTCTGCAGCAATCGGGTATCGGCCAAAAGCTGGCAGATGTGCTAGAGAAACGTTCGTTGAATATCCTTTTTCAGCCGGTTGTAGATATCAGAGCACAGCGCATCTTTGGCTATGAGGCTCTTGCTCGCGGGCCGGCTGATTCCGAGCTCCATCAGCCGCTGGCCTTATTCCAGGCCGCATGTGACTATGATTGTTTATTTGAAATCGACTGGCTGGCACGCTCGAAGGCCATCGAATCCTTTTTCAAACAATCCACAGATCAGTCGCGATTGTTTTTGAATGTGACCATTAACTCATTGATGGCGCGAGGCCATCAGACTGGCATGACCCTCGATTTTCTAGCTGAGATGGGTGTGCCGGTGGATCGTGTTGTCATCGAGCTGACCGAACATCACCC
>DRZW01000064.1 GCA_011380105.1 Halothiobacillaceae bacterium | reverse complement strand
GGCATCACTACTGCGCCCCGGTGGTATTTTGCTGGTACAAACCGGCACCCCGCCCGCGGATAGTGCCTTCGCCCAGTGGTATTATCGGCGCGACCCAACTCATGTTGTCTTCTACCCGCTTGACTGCTTTCGGGTTATTGCCACAAACAACGGACTGAATATAATCCATCAAGAAAAAGATCGGGTTATTCTGCAGCGCCCCAACACTATTTAGCGTTGAGCGAGTTTTATTTTGATTCACTTCATACACCATACTAAACTCGCTAACAGCATAGATGCAGTCAAAATTTAAAAACGCCGAATCTTTTCGTAATGCAAACGTCAGAAACTTTCATCAAATCATTGACCGCTATCCTGTTATTGGCGTTGCTGTTGGCGTTAGGTACTGGTTGCGCCCCAACACCGGTCATTGAAGGCGAGCAATTACAACAACGCTTGGCTCAAGCAGAAAAGGATCAAGACCCAGAGGGCATGGCATGCGCGTTACTTGGGGCATCCAAACAGACTCAGGGGCGCCAACGGGCAGAACTGCAAATGCAGGCCATGGAGGTACTGATTGATGCAAGTTTGTTTGAAAAACTCCCCGAATACGCCCAACAGGTTGACACGCAAACGATTTGGCCGGATATCGCGCCTTACCGGGCGCAGTTAATCCGTGCAGCAACCGCTTTTGCAAACGGCGAAACCACCCAACCCCTGCAGGATGCCCGCAACCTGCCGTTGCCTCAGGAATCAGCCGTAGAAAAGCGGCGTTTAATCATTTTGGCCGCCATTTACGAACATCGGGGTGACTGGGTTGACGCGGCTCGCCAATACAGCCTATTGGCCGACAAACTCGACGACGGTACCCCGGCGGCCGAAAAAAATCAGGCAGCAATTTGGAATGCGCTTAGTAAAGCTACCAACCCAGAAATACAAAACCGGCTTACGCAAACCCGTGATGGCATCTTTGCCGGTTGGTTGGAGCTGTCTTTACTGTTCCCCAATCGCCAGAGTCAAATCCCGGCTTGGTCGCAAGGCAACCCCAACCATCCAGCGGTTCGTTCTGGCTTTTTACAACTTTTAAGAGACGACAGGTTCCGAACTGAAATCAGCCCCATGGATGAAACTGCCCCGATTGCGGTCTTGCTGCCCCGCGATGAACGCTATAAAACCGCTGTTCTGGCCATTTATGAAGGCATTCGTTTCGCACATGCTGCTAATGCAAAAACCCGCGATCGTGAATTACTACTACTAGATTCCGGCACAGATACCGAACAGTTTCTGGGCGCATTAAATGCGGCGATTGATCGTGGCGCGAGCTTGATTATTGGCCCCTTACTTCGCGAGCAAATTCCGGCCATCGAGGAATTTAATCGTGCCCGTCCGCCCATTTTGGCGCTGAATCAGCCACCAGAGGATGCATTTTTACCGCAAGGTGTTATCAGCTTTGCACTCTCACCCGAACAAGATGCCCGCGCCACCGCCGAACGCATGCTGTTAGACGGACATCAGCGGGCCGTGGTGTTCCATGCCAACGACCGTAACGGCAAACGCGGCCGCGACGCATTTGTTCATGAATACACCCTGCTCGGCGGCACGGTAGTTGGACAAAGCGCCTTTGAACCCAACCAAACCGACTTTTCACAACAATTACGTCGGCTTTTAGATGTGCGCTCCCCTAACGATGGGCCATTCATTCCAGAGATTCGTAGCGATATCGATGCGATCTTTATCTCAGCAAACGCTCGTCAACTTAATTTAATCGTCCCTCAACTAGACTTCTTTGGCGCAGACCAGCTTTCACGTTTCAGCTTGGGCTTGACTTGGGCTGGGCGCAATAATCCCGAACAGGATATGGATAAAAACGGCACCATTATACCCACCGAACCCATGCTGCTCTCCGAAACCCGCGGTCCAGATGACCCCATGCGGCAGGCCTACGAGCAAGCCTTGATCACCACTAAACAGCCACGCCTATTTGCCTTTGGTGCCGATGCACTTACAGCAGGCACGCAGCTGACTGCTCTTGCAGACAATCAGGTTATCGATGGTCTAACTGGGCGATTAACACTGTCAGTCAACGGCGTTATTGAGCGAACCCCAGTGTTTGGTCAGTTTATTGCCGGACGGGTTAAACCGGCGATTGATCCGCGCACGGGCCGATTACCCAGCACAGTTATCGACTATAATCAACGCGCTCGTGACCGGCAGGTCGCCGAGCAAAAAGTGCGTGGCGCTTTATATGGGCAAGACCCAATGTTACCAGCCCATGCTAGCCCGGTTAGCAATCTGTCTACGCCGTAACAAACCAATATGAAGAGTGCTTCTGTAGGGACACAAGCCGAAAAAGCCGCCGAAGCGCAGCTACAAAAAGCCGGATTAAGATTGGTGGCGCGCAATGCGCGGGTCGGTCGCGGCGAGATTGACCTGATTATGCTCGATGGCAACACGCTGGTTTTCATCGAAGTGCGCTGTCGCAAGCAAACCGGACTGGTTACACCCCAAGAAACGGTTGACTTTCGCAAACAAGCCCAAGTTCGTGCCAATGCCGAGCGCTGGCTGGCGGCTAATCCCCGCTACCGAAATCATTATTGTCGCTTTGATGTCATCAGTGTACGGCATAATAACGGCAAGCTTGACCCACCCAAATGGATCAAAGATGCGTTCAACTAAATAATTCAAAAAAGCCTATCCGATTTTTTCTGCAATAATGCGTTCATGACTCAAATCCCTAAAAACGTAGCCAGACAATTCACCCAACGGCTTGATGCGACCAAAGCTACCGCCGAACATGCAGCCGAAGCCACCTTTGAGGCGGCTGGAACCATGCTCTCAGCGGTGCTAAAAGGCCAGCGGATCTATGTTTGTGCCGCCCCGGGCCGGGTGATGCTCGCCCAACACTTCGCACAATTAATGGCTGGCACGTTTGAACACGAACGTCCCGGTTTGCCGGTGATTGCACTCAATGGCGTTGATAGCCAGATAGACACCGTCGCGGCTGCAATCCGCGCGGCCGGTGGCGGCGGTGACGTGCTGTTTGTTATCGCAGAGAACGAGTTAGATGAAGTTTTACCGGCCATCCACAGCGCTCATGAGCGGGATATGCAGGTGGTCTTACTCAGTAACGGTTTAGAGGAGGTCATAGAACCGCATTTACACACCAGTGACCGCTTAATTTGCACCAACAGCGACAGCGTGGGCACATTAATACAAGCGCAGTTATTGTTGGTCCACACACTAGTCAGCCTGATTGATCGGCAACTACTGGGTTTAAGCGAATGAGCGGAAAACCCGACCTAAATCAACTAAAAACCAAGCTGCAAGCATCCTTAAAACCGGATCAAATAGCCGATGATCCGGCTAGCTGTCATGCCTACAGCATGGACAACAGCCGTCTGCATCACCCACCGCATCTAGTCGTTTTCCCGGAAAACCACGAGCAGACGCAAACCATCATTCAGGCTGCCTTCGAGCATCGCATCCCAGTCACGACCCGGGGGCGAGGCACCGGCACAGCCGGCGGCTCGGTGCCCGTTTGTGGCGGCATTGTTCTGGTCACCGATCGGATGAACCGCTTATTAGAATTCCGCCCGGAAGATCGTCTAGCGCGGGTGCAGGTAGGTATGCTCAATAGCGATCTACAAAAAGCGATCAGTGCCGCCGGATTTTTCTGGCCGCCCGACCCAACTAGCCAGGCACTCTGCACCATTGGCGGCAACTTGGGTTGTAATGCCGCCGGGCCACATGCGGTGAAATACGGCACTACCCGGGAGAATGTTCTAGGCCTGCGGGCGATTGATGGCCAAGGGCAGAGTATCGAGGTGGGCGCTGAGACCACCAAGGCCGTGGTTGGACAGGATTTCACTAGGTTGTTAATTGGATCAGAAGGCACATTGGCCGTTATAACCGAAGCGATTCTCAAGCTCACCCCAAAGCCTGAGCAAACCCGCCTCATACGCGGGCTTTACCCTGACATGCACTTAGCCGCAGCGGCTGTATCCGCTATTATGGCGCAAGCGGTATTGCCTGCGGCCGTCGAGTTTATCGACCGCAATGCGCTAAATTTAATTCGTGAACATGCCTCAGTCGATATACCCAACTGGGCCGGGGCTATGCTGATGATCGAAGTCGATGGCACTGGTTTTGATATTGATCACAACCTCAAAGCGGTGCAAAACGCCGCCCAAAAACCGGGCGCAACGCTCGATATCGCGCATACTCAGGCTGAACAGAAACAACTCTGGGCGGCGCGTAAAGCGCTATCACCCACATTGCGTCATATTGCGCCGAAGAAAATCAATGAGGACGTGGTGGTGCCAGTATCCCGAATTCCGGATTTAATTGCCAAACTTGATCAAATTGCGCAACAAACCGGCATTGCGATTGTCAACTTCGGTCATGCCGGTAATGGTAATATTCATGTCAACCTGCTGGTTAATCCTGATGATCCGGCACAAATGGCGCAAGCCAACACCGCGCTTGATGAAATTTTCCGCCGAGTATTAGCCTTAGGCGGCACCCTATCTGGGGAGCATGGTATTGGTTATGTAAAACGTAAATTTGTTTCCTTGGAATTAAACCCAGCAACGCTTAGTCTTATGCATGCGGTCAAACGACAATTTGATCCGGCAGGCATTTTAAATCCGCAAAAAAAACTGCCCGATCCTGAGACACCAGTTAGCCTGGTTTAAAAACCAGATTTAATACTCATGCTTGTTGAATAAATACCTAAATATGCCCGTTATCGCCGTATTAACCATACTTGCTTATATTGCAGCAACCACTATATTGCTGCGCTGCAAGCTTGCTACGACCGACGACAGCCCCAGCGCGCAGCGTAACGGACTGATGCTGGCATCGGCTGGACTACTCGGGCACGGCTGGCTTTTGATCAGCAATGGCTATATCGCCGATCAGGGGGTGCTCAACCTAACCGTGCTCAACGCCTTATCAGCTGTTTTCTGGACTGCCAGCGTTATCGCGGTGGTATCGAGTTTCAAAAACAGCGTTGAGACAATCACATTAGGGCTACTACCCATTTCAGCTATTGCTGTCTTGCTAGTGGTATTCGTCCCCCAGGCCGATGTGCCCGTTTCCACCAAGGATTCCGCACTGGATGCCCACATTTTAATCTCGTTAATCGCCTACGCAATGCTAACCTTAGCGGCCATTCAGGGCTTGCTATTGTTTCGCATTCACCAGTCATTGCATAACCGCACCCCGGATATGGTGCGAAAATTGCCGCCGATGGAACCCGTAGAAGAATTAATGTTCCGGTTTATCAAGACCGGGTTTATTTTGCTCACCCTAGCGCTGGCAACCGGCTTTTTATTTCTCGAGAACATCTTCGCTCAGCACCTAGTGCATAAAACTGTGCTCTCGGTCATATCGTGGATACTATTTGCAGTGTTACTAGCCGGGCGGCATATTGCCGGCTGGCGCGGCAAAACAGCCGTGAAATGGACCATGGCCGGGTTTGCTTTTATCGGGCTGGCCTATTTTGGTACCAAGATTGTCCTCGAATGGATCCTTGATTACTGACAAATCAATTAGGTTTCACCTTGGAAGAAATCCCGCTTAGTTTTTTATTCGCCGCCTTAGTCGGACTCTTGATGCTGTCAGCCTTTTTTTCCAGCTCGGAAACAGCGCTGATGGCCCTAAATAAATACCGATTACGCCATTTAGCCCGCTCCGGTCACAAGGGAGCGATGCGCGCTCAAAAGCTGCTCGAACAGCCCGATCGATTGATCGGGCTCATCCTTTTAGGCAATAACTTTGTCAATATTCTCGCCTCGGCCATCGCCACTGTTATCGGCCTGCGCCTGTTTGGCGACTCTGGTATTGCCATCGCCACCGGAGTGCTCACGTTGACCGTGCTCATCTTCGCTGAAGTAGCACCTAAAACCGCAGCGGCGGTCTATCCTGAACGCATCGCCTTCCCAGCTGCATACGTATATAGTTTTCTGATCAAACCAATGCGGCCGGTTTTAAAGTTGATCAATGCGATGGCCAACGGGCTGTTAAACCTAATCGGCTTACACCCAGATAAAGCCATTCAGCACAGCCTGAGTCAAGATGAGCTGCATACCGTCGTCCAAGAATCCGGCAAACGCCTTCCCGACCTGCACAAATCGATGTTGTTATCGGTACTCGAGCTAGGCGAAGCTAATGTTGAAGACATCATGATTCCGCGCTCTGAAGTGATCGGCGTTGATATAAACGCCGACACCAGCGAAATTATCCAACAACTTATCACCGCCCCTTTTAGCCGCCTACCGGTGTTTGATGGTAGCGTGGAACACACCTTAGGCATCGTTAATGTCCGCGAGATGGTCGGCCCCTTAAGCGAAGGCCACCTAAGCCGCTCTGAACTAAAACGCCATTTGCACGAGCCATACTACGTCCCAGAAGGCACCCCACTGACCACCCAGCTACTAAACTTCCAACGGCAAAAACGCCGCTCTGCACTGGTTGTGGATGAATACGGCGATATTCAGGGGCTAGTTACACTAGAAGATATACTTGAAGAAATCGTCGGTGAATTCACCACCTCACCCGACTCCGAACACAACGGCATCACCACCCTTGCCCATGGCCGTTATTTGATACGGGGCAACACCCCAGTACGAGAAATTAATCGCGAATTAGGCATGCAACTGCCCACCGAAGAGGCCTGCACCCTAAACGGCCTGATCGTCGAACGACTCGAAGCTCTGCCCACCGTGGGTGCGGTAATTGAGCTGCCCAACGCCCGGATTGAAGTTAAAACCGTGCGTAAACGCTCCGTGGATACCGCCGAGGTGATCCGATATACCCCGCCGGCAGAAACCAACCCTTAAAAACCTCATGTTGATAACACAGCAGGAAAGTAACAAAGCACCTTAAAAAAACCGTAGCAAACAAATTCGAGTGGAGGTTTCCGCACATTGAGCAGGTTTATTTACCAAGAAGATAAGCAATATAGTCCACCCATGGCCTAGGCTTTAAGAATTTGCCCACGACAACCTAATCGGATTGCACAAAAGCTTTTTGATGTTATTACCTTAACGGCTAGGCCCCAGTTGCAGTTTTAAGATTAACCCAACCTTGGACGAACATATCGCCATACCTTTAATGCAAAAAACCCGCTGCAAACGCAACGGGTTTTCTATAACTGGCGGAGAGAGAGTCCGCTGAATAGCTGTCTATTAAAATACAGCAAAAACCAATAAACCTTTTGATACATATAGTTATAATCCTTCACAATCCGAAATCATACGATACAATCTAAATTTATCGGGGGACTGTATGGGGGACTGATCCCATCTTAAATACTATGATTAAAGGATAACTATATGGCAATTCACAAACTCACCCCGCGCAAAGTGGCGACTGCTGGTCGTGGTAAATACGAAGATGGCGGTGGTCTTCGGTTGGTGGTCTCCAGTACCGGCGCTAAGAAGTGGGTGCTACGTTTTACTATCGACGGCAAGCGCCGCGAAATGGGTTTGGGCAGCTTCCCGGATGTTGGGCTGGGGGAGGCACGAGAGAAAGCTTCCGTGCACCGTAAGCAGGCGAAAGACGGCATTGACCCTATCGAATCTCGTCAGACCAAGCCGGGGAATACGCCTACGTTTACTACTTGTGCGGCTCGTTATATTCGCGCTCATCGGCGGGGGTGGAAGAGTACTAAACACGCCCGGCAGTGGGCAAGGACTATTAAGACCTACGCTCGACCTGTAATTGGTACTAAGAAGGTGGACGCCATTACCACCGAGGATATTTTGAAAATTCTATCTCCTACGTGGACCACCAAAACCGAAACAACGAAGCGGGTGCAGGGCCGAATTGAAAATATTCTCGATTATGCTGCTGCCCATAAATATCGCGACCACCTGAACCCCGCCCGCTGGCGCGGCCACCTAGATAAGCTGCTACCCAAACCTTCGCGGGTTAAGAAGGTTGTTCATCATCCCGCCATGCCCTATAACGAGGTTCCCGCCTTTATGATGGAACTATCTCGCAACGGCAGCGTATCTGCGCTGGCACTTCGCTTTCTGATTCTAACCGCCACTCGCACTAGCGAGGTGCTGAAGGCCCAATGGCATGAAATCGACCTTGAGGAATGCATTTGGACTGTGCCTGCCGAGCGGATGAAATCTCGGCGCGAGCATCGGGTTCCCCTTTCTGACACCAGCCTAAGCATTATTGAGACCTTACCCAATATCGAGGGTAATCCGTACCTATTCCCCGGCGCACGTTACGGCCGCCCTCTCTCCAACATGGCGCTGTTGCAAATGATGCGCAACATGGGCTTCGGATTGGGCGGGGAACGAGGCAACTTCGTACCTCACGGTTTTCGTTCCAGCTTCCGGGATTGGTCTGGCGAGGTCTCTAACTTTCCGCGTGACGTGGCGGAAATGGCCCTGGCCCATGTCATCGAAAACAAAGTCGAAGCCGCCTACCGACGTGGCGACCTGTTCGCCAAGAGGCGTAAAATGATGCAAGAG
>DRZW01000133.1 GCA_011380105.1 Halothiobacillaceae bacterium | reverse complement strand
GTGTTGGCGACATTACCGCCCACCCGGACGCGTTGTGTTAAGGCGCGTTGTTCGCTGTCACGTTCAGGATAATGTTGTACTTCGTTGATGATATCGAGGGTGACATTACCAATACCGAAAATTTTTGCCATAGTAGTAAATGACTGGAATCGTTTATGAACGTCGATGGGCTCGGGGACAGACAAAGGTTTCGATCGACCACCCGTTGGCTTGGGCAGTTAGCAGCAGACAGCCCGGCCCGCCGATCGCTCTGATTCTACCAGCCGCGCCGGGGTTTAGCACCCAAGGTATTTGGCTTTGATCTATAACGCGTCGGTGGGTATGACCGTAGACAATCGCCCGTGCCTCAGGGTGGCGCTGGCGCAATTTGGGGTGACGTTCGCGCGCAGGGGTAACCTTGTGGCCATGCTCGGTGACAAGCAGACCGCCGGGTAATTTGAGTGAACATTGCAGTGGCAGGTTGGCTAATAAGTGTTCGGTCCCGCTCGGCCATTGCGTCGGGGTGTCGTTATTACCGCGCACCGTAAGCACATGACCGGTGCGTGGTGCCGGTTCTGTGAGCACTTTCGGGTCGATAATATCACCAGCGTGGATAATGACATCTGTGCTTGCCAATACCGGCAGCAATGAGGGATCAATAAAACCGTGGGTGTCGGATATCAGCCCGACAACCACACAGGCTCGGTCGCTTAAATCCATCATCCGCTTACCTCAACGTACCTCGGTTGAGCCCAAGCGGGCATGGATGGCGACGCGTAAATGGCTGCACTGATGATTTGGTTGCGGGGCATGCTGGCTGCAAAAACCAAAGAGTAGCTAGTTAGTGGTTTTTGCACTTCATTGATGCCCATCGGTGTCGAATTCCCCGCAAGATCGCGCATGAACGGTTTTTTAATGGTTATAGTTGGTGAAACTAACCACTACCTTACTACGAAACCGATGCGGCCGGATAACTTTATCTGAACAATTGCCTTGCGTTTTTCGAGATTGTTGATGGCCTAATCAATTATCAATAAGCAGTTGGGCCAAGGTTGCCTAAGCTTGTGGCTTTTAAAATAATAGCTCTTTTATTTTCGGGCGCAGCCGACGGCTGACCGGCAAAGGCGTTTCTATGCCTTGAACCTTCGCCTGGGTCTGGCCGTCTGGCGTGCGCAGCAAACCGGATAGATAGCGTGGGTTGACTAAAACACTGCGGTGTAAGCGCAATAACCGTGATTCAAACCGCGCGCTTAGTTGTTTTAAACTCTCATCAATCCAGGCCTGGCGGGGGGTGTCGGGTTGGCTTGGGTCAAAGAAGTGTAGATGGGTGGTTTTTTCTTCGGCGATAGCCGCAATTATAGCATCTACGGGTAACAGCAGGGTCTCTCGGCCAATCTGAACCGAGAGCAGCGGCTCTGATTCAGCCGCGCATTGCGCCCGGGTGCGCTGGCGGGCTCGATCTAGTGCGGTGAATAAATCCTCTTCCTCAATCGGCTTGACCAAAAAACCGGCTGGGGCACTCTGGGTGGCATCCAGGGCATGCTCTGGGTGGGCGGTGGTGAAAATAACCGCTGGGGGTAACGGTTGTTCGCGCAGGCGTTCGGCAAAACGAATTCCTGACTCACCGGGCATGGCGACATCCAACAGCACTAAATCCGGCTCACCGGCGAGCAGCGCTTCGGCCTCTTGGGTATTGGCTGCCTCGCCGATAATCTCGATACCCGGTCGGCCCATAATCATCCGCCGTAGCCGGGCACGTGCTAGTGGCTCGTCGTCAACCAGTAAAACTTTCATGTTCGATCGCCTCCTTGACCATGAACACCGTCGTTAAGCGGAATGACCAGCTTAACCCGATAGCGGCCATCGACCGCCCCAAAGCGCATACTGGCCTGATCGCCAAACAATAAATCCAATCGATCGGCAATGGTGGATAGTGCCATGCCATTGCCGGCAGTCTGCTCCGTTTGATGGATGGGATTTTCCACCACAATGCTCACCGCGTTTGTACCTTGATTAACACTGACTTCAATTTGGGCGGGTTTATCATCACAGCGCGAGTAGCGAATGGCGTTCTCCAATAGGGGTTGGATGCTTAACACCGGCAGAACCACCTCAGGCAGGGGGTCGGGTAACGACCAACGCACCTCTGGTGGTTTTGGCATGCGCCAGGAAGCCAGTTCGCAGTAACGCTGCGCGAGATTGATTTCGGTAGCCAGTGATTGTTCATTATTGGCGTTTAATGCCGCTCGAAATAGGCTGGCTAAGTTGAGTAGGGCGCGCTCGGCAGCCGGTGGGTCAATCCGGGTTAGCTCAGCGGCAGTGTTTAAGCTGTTGAATAAAAAATGGGGTCGAATCCGTGCATGCAGCGCGGAGAGTTCGGCGCGGCTTTGGGCGCCGAGCCTGCGGGTGCGGTCAACATGCAGCAGAAAAATCCATAGCCCAATAGACCCGGTCACCAGCGCAATGGCTAGATTTCGGCCTAGAAAGCCGGGATAATCGATCTGCTCTGGCGGGGCAATCTGTGCCCAGATCACTAGGCTAAGAATGCTGACCACGGCTGTGACCAGCAATAAAATAGCCAGCACAACGATAAACAACCAATTGGCGGACAATGCCTCCAACCTGCTCTGCAAGGTGCATAATACGGCGCTAAAACCCAGACCAATCCAGGTAATAATCCACAGGCTGGATGCAAAAATCTGGTCTCGTTCGGACTGCACGCCTGGGCTTAAGCCCATCAGCGCGGCTAAGGCAATGCCAAGCACCAGCATCACCAGCACCACACGGCTGTTACAAAAATAGGGCAGGATAGGTTGTTTTCTTGGCATCGGTATCATCCCTGTGATTCGGCAGGTTGAGGATCAGCCCACCCAGAATCCGTCGCGAATGGGTATAATCGCCTTCAATACACCCACGAGAACCTCGAAAACCGTAGCGAGCAAGTTTCAAGTGCAGGTCACTACACAGTGAGCGACGAGCCCTATTAAAAAAATAGGCGAAGAGCGCATGAGCAGACGACACCGCCATCGGACTAAGCAGCAGGTTTTTCGAGATTCCCTCACTATAGTTTCTAGGTAAATAGCATGAGCAATCAGGCGAACGAACGCAAGGCGGCTAAACTCTGGGGTGGCCGATTTTCCGAACCCACCGATGCCTTTGTTGAGGCATTTACGGCATCAATCAACTTCGATCAGCGCTTATTTCGTGAGGATATTCGCGGCTCGATCGCCCATGCTCGCATGCTCGGCCGGGTGGGGGTAATCACCCAAGAAGAGGCGGCGCAGATTGTCGATGGGTTAAGCGCCATTGAAGTCGAGATCGAACAGGGCGATTTTGTATGGTCGGTTGCGCGTGAAGATGTGCATATGAACATTGAAGCGCGGCTGATTGAAAAAATCGGGGATGTCGGCAAAAAATTACATACCGGCCGTTCGCGCAATGACCAGATAGCCACGGATGTCCGCCTGTATTTACGCGGGGCGGTTGATGCCATGATCAGCGAGATTGACCGCTTAAGTTTTGGTCTCTTGGATTTGGCCGAAGCCGAGGCCGATACCGTCATGCCGGGCTTTACCCATCTGCAGGTAGCCCAGCCGGTTAGCTTTGGCCATCATCTGCTGGCCTGGCAGCAAATGCTCGCTCGTGATCGCGAGCGCCTGCTTGATGCCCGCAAGCGAATCAATATTATGCCCTTAGGCTCAGCGGCATTGGCGGGCACGAGCTACCCGCTGGATCGGGAGTGGGTCGCCCAAGAGCTTGGCTTTGATGGTGTCACCCAAAATTCTCTGGACGGTGTTTCCGATCGCGATTTTTTAATTGAATTTTTAAGTGCCGCATCCCTGATTATGATGCACTTATCGCGGATGAGTGAAGAATTGGTGCTGTGGACCTCAGCCCAGTTTGATTTCATCGACCTGCCGGATCGTTTTTGCACCGGCTCATCGATTATGCCGCAAAAGAAAAACCCGGATGTGCCCGAACTGGTGCGAGGCAAAACCGGCCGGGTCTACGGCAGTCTGTTTAACCTGTTAACCTTAATGAAAAGTCAGCCTTTAGCCTACAACAAGGATAATCAGGAAGACAAAGAACCAGTGTTCGATGCAGTTGATACCGTGCTTGGCTCATTGCGCGCTTTTGCCGACATGATCCCAGCCATTAAGCCCAAGCGGGAAAACATGTATGCAGCGGCCAAAACCGGTTTTTCCACCGCCACCGATCTGGCCGATTATCTGGTGCGACGCGGCGTGCCTTTCCGCGATGCGCACGACATCGTCGGTCGGGCGGTACGTATAGCCCAAGATAAAGGCGTGGATTTGGCGGACTTGGCTTTAACAGAGTTACAGGCGCTATCTGATCAGATTGCCGAGGATGTCTTCACCGTGTTGACCGTTGAGGGCAGTATGGCCGCTCGGGATATCATTGGTGGCACTGCCCCCGACCAGGTGCGCTATCAGGTAAAACAGGCTCGCAAGGCGCTGGGCGGGCGGGGATAATCAGCCCAGATTAAGCCCGCTAAACCAGCGGCGCAGATCGGCCAGCTCATCTAAACAAATGCTGTGATCCATCGGATAGCGATGATTGGCATCGACCGGCCAACCAAATTGCGCACAGCCCTGGGCAAGCTGATCGGCGGCGTGAGCGGGAATCAGTGAATCCTGCAGACCATGGCCGATAAATACCGAACCGGGTTTTTGCTGTGTTTTTGCCAGCATATCCGGGAACGCCATCCAGCTTGATAGCAAGGCAAGCCCGGCGGGAGGTTGGTCGAGTGCATCAACCAAATGCTGGGCAACCACGCCGCCTTGGGAAAAGCCCAACAGCAGCGTGGGTGATTGTGGCGAGAAGCGGTTAATTCGTTCAGCCAGTGTGCCAACCGTCGCTTTTAGATCAGCTTGATTTGCGGCAATGGCGCCCTGTTCATCCACACTAAGATCAAACCAACATGGCATCGACAGCCCGTGATTGATGCTCACCGGCATGGCGGGAGCATCGGGGTTGAACACCCGAACCGGGCGTGGGCTGACGCTTTTCAAGGCATCGGCCAGCGGCACTAAATCAGCGCCATTCGCACCTAAGCCATGCAGTAGAACCAGATTTATTGCTTGGGTCATGGGGAAAAGTTAGGTTTGCGAAAACGCATCACTTTAGCGGTCTACAATTGTAAACGTCAAACAACCCACTGCGGAACAGACGATGAGCCAAAATATGAATAACGAATATGATCACCGGGCGGTGCGCCGCGATTTTGAATTTGGTGAACTACACCGCGAGGATTTAAACCCTGACCCATTCGCCCAGCTGCAAAACTGGCTGGATGCTGCAGCGCAGGCGGGTAATTTTGATCCCACTGCCATGTGCCTGTCCACCACCAGTAGGGATGGCTATCCTTCGGCACGGTATGTATTGCTAAAGCATTTTGACCAGCGCGGTTTGTGTTTTTACACCGACACTCGCAGCCGCAAAGGCCAAGAGCTGGCTGATAACCCGAAGGCGGCTCTGACCTTTTATTGGCCTGAATTGGATCGTCAGGTGCGGGTGGCCGGTGTCGTAGAACCCCTTTCGGCTGCTGATAATGAAGCCTATTTCCGCCAGCGCCCGCGCAAATCACGGATTTCTGCCGTAGCTTCCATCCAGAGTAGTCCGATTGAATCACGCAAAGCCTTAGAGGACCGTTTTGCAGAGATCGAAGCCCGCTATGCTGGTCAGGATGTGCCCCGCAATCCTGCTTGGGGTGGGTTTCGGGTTATGCCGGCCGAGTGGGAATTCTGGCAGGGGCGGCGATCACGCCTGCATGACCGATTTGTGTATCATCCGCAGTCAGACTCAGAACACCCCTGGAAGATTACCCGCTTAATGCCATGAGCACTTTCGAGCCGCAACTGGAACCCGGCTGGAAACAAGCGCTGGCCGGGTTTTTCCAAACGCCCACGGCCGAATCCCTGCGCGAACGCCTAGTTGCAGCAGCGCGCGCCCAGCAACCCGTGCATCCGCCACCGAAAAACTGGTTTGCCGCTTTTAACCATACCCCGTTTGAGCAGGTGCGGGTGGTAATTCTTGGCCAAGATCCATACCCCACCCCGGGGCATGCCAACGGGTTATGTTTTTCGGTGGCACCCGAAGTCAAACCCCTGCCTAAGTCTTTGCAGAATATCTTTAAAGAACTCCGCGATGACCTAGCAATTGAAAACCAGCATGGCGATTTAACCCGCTGGGCCGAGCAGGGCGTTTTACTGCTAAACACCACCCTGACTGTCAAATCAGGCCAGCCGGGATCCCATCAGGGCTGGGGCTGGGAGCTACTAACCGATCTGGCCGTGCAGCAATTAGCAAACCGTCCAGGCCCGCTGGTGTTTTTATTGTGGGGCAGCAGGGCACAGAAAAAAGCCGTCCATATCCACCGCCCCGAGCATCTGGTACTTAAAGCCCCGCACCCATCGCCACTTTCTGCGCACCGAGGCTTTTTCGGCTCAAGGCCATTCTCTAAAGTAAATCAATTTCTTTCCGACCATGGTCAACCGGGAATTGACTGGCGCACCTGAACACATGGAGCACGCCGCCGCTAAGTGCGATGGTTTTCGTGGTATGGAAGTCGGCTGCGAGGTTGAAGCCAATCTGGGGCTATGTCGTGTTGCCACTATGAATGGTAATGGTGAGGTGATTCGTGATCAGATCGGCGCCAGCCGATTGATGCCAAATAAGGCTAAGTAAACATGGTGTCGGGATTAAAAAAATCGAAATTTTGATACTTTTTGCGCAACCCGATTGCTGCCTTGGGCAGTGTTCTTCAAACTGCGTTAGAGCGCCGTAA
Source organism: Halothiobacillaceae bacterium (assembly GCA_011380105.1). GTDB lineage: Bacteria > Pseudomonadota > Gammaproteobacteria > Halothiobacillales > Halothiobacillaceae > Guyparkeria. The sequence goes on along the minus strand of DRZW01000133.1, from coordinate 1,703 downwards.
GCCCGTTGCAATTAGCCATTGCGCTCAACATTATCATCTTCTTAGCAAAACACCGGCTGAAAGCTGGGTGGGTTTTACAACAAACCCTGTTCGGCAAAGGATGTAGCCGGATCGCCGACAATAATATGATCGAGCAGCCGTACTTCGATTAAATCCAGTGCCTGTTTTAGGCGTTGGGTAATCTGCTTGTCGGCCATGCTGGGTTCAGCAACCCCGGATGGGTGGTTGTGTGCCAGTATTACAGCGGCGGCATTGTATTTCAGTACCGCCCGGATGACTTCACGCGGATGAACGGTGGCCTGGTCAATGGTGCCGTAAAACAATCGCTCAAACCGGATCACCCGATGGCGGTTATCTAAAAAGACAACGCCGAAGATCTCTTGGTGGCAATCACCTAACTCGGCACGTAGGTAGCGAATCACCGCCGCCGGGCTGGTTAGATCGATTCCTTTTCCTAATTGCTGGGCATAGTGGCGGCGGGCAAGTTCTAAAACGGCTTTGAGCTGGGCGTATTTGGCATCGCCTAAGCCGCGGGCTTGCTTGAATTGCGCCCGCTCAGCGGTGATTAACGCACCGATGGAGCCAAACTCAGCGAGTAAATCGCGGGCTAAATCTACCGCTGATCGCCCCTTGACCCCGGTGCGTAAAAAAATGGCGAGTAGTTCTGCATCCGATAGCACGGATGCGCCTTGTTCCAACAGGCGCTCGCGGGGGCGTTCCCCAACCGGCCAGTGATTGATGCCCATGGCTCCCTCCTTGAATACTCCTTTTAATCATTTGCAATGAAAATCCTATCGCAGTCAACAAGTTTGGGCAATCAGCCCGCTTGGAGATAAGGGGTTGTATGGATTCTTATGCGCGCTGGCCTGCTTTTTACTCTTTCAACAGCCTGGCCTTAGCTTAGCGAGGTGAAAATGGGCTAACATGAATGCAATCTTTTACAGATGGTGGAAAATTTAAGGAATTGAGCATGAGTAGCACATTTGCAGAGGGTCGAGTTTTACGGATTGCCACCCGCGCGAGCCTTCTGGCGCTTTGGCAGGCTGAGTTTGTGCGCGATCAGTTAAAAGCCCAGAACCCCGATCTTCAGGTTGAGTTAGTTAAGATGACCACCCGAGGGGATCAAATGCTCGACAGCCCGCTTGCCAAGATTGGTGGTAAAGCGCTGTTTGTTAAAGAGCTGGAAGTCGCGATGCTCGAAGACCGGGCCGATATTGCCGTGCACTCCATGAAGGATGTGCCGATGCACTTTCCCGATGGTTTGGAGTTGATTGCGATCATGGAGGGTGATGACCCTCTTGATGCATTTGTTTCCAATAATTATGCCCATCTGCGCGATATGCCTGCAGGCAGCGTGGTCGGCACCTCTAGTTTGCGCCGGGAAGCCCAAGTGCGCGAAGCCTTTCCAGATCTGGAAGTCAAAACCTTACGTGGTAATATCCACACCCGCTTAAAAAAACTGGATAACGGCGAATATGATGCGATCATCCTCGCCGCCTCTGGTTTAAAACGCGCTGAGTTATCCGACCGTATTACCCATCGTCTAACCGCAGAAGAATCCCTGCCGGCCATAGGACAAGGGGCTTTGGGGATCGAAGCGCGCAGTAATGATGCCGAGGTACACGCATTAATCCAACCGTTAATCGGTGCGCAGACCACCACCCGTGTGACCGCTGAACGCGCTTTTAATACCCGCCTAAATG
>DRZW01000093.1 GCA_011380105.1 Halothiobacillaceae bacterium | reverse complement strand
TTGCCAGACAAAGCAATTGATTTAATCGACGAGGCTGCCAGTCGAATTCGGATGGAGATTGACTCCAAGCCGGAGGCGATGGATCGCTTGGAGCGCCGCTTAATTCAACTGAAAATCGAGCGAGAAGCGGTTAAAAAAGAAACCGATGAGGCCTCCAAAAAACGCTTAAGCCACCTTGAGGATGAAATTGCCGAGCTTGAGCGCCAATACAGTGACCTAGAAGAAATCTGGAAATCCGAGAAAGCCGCTGTTGCCGGAACCACGCACATTAAAGAGGCGTTGGACCGTGCGCGGGTTGAGATGGAAACTGCCCGTCGTGCAGGTGATTTAGCCCGCATGTCCGAGTTGCAATATGGCCGTATTCCCCAGTTAGAGCAAGAGCTTTTGGCAGCGCAGTCCCAAGAGACTGAGACTCAAACGCCCAAATTGCTGCGCAACAAGGTAGGCGAAGAAGAAATCGCGGAAGTAGTATCGCGCGCAACCGGTATTCCGGTGGCGAAAATGCTGGAGGGTGAAAAAGACAAACTGCTGCGGATGGAAGATGAGCTAGCCGAACGTGTTGTGGGTCAGGATGAGGCTGTCACCGCGGTTAGTAACGCCATTCGTCGCTCACGGGCGGGACTATCCGACCCAAAACGCCCGAACGGCTCGTTTTTATTCCTCGGCCCGACTGGGGTAGGTAAAACCGAGTTAACCAAATCGTTGGCGAGCTTTTTGTTCGATACCGAAGAGGCGATGGTGCGGATTGATATGTCCGAATTTATGGAAAAACACTCGGTTGCCCGTTTAGTTGGTGCGCCTCCGGGTTATGTCGGCTATGAGGAAGGCGGATATCTGACCGAAGCGGTACGCCGCAAACCTTATTCAGTGATTCTGCTCGACGAGGTGGAAAAAGCCCATCCGGATGTTTTTAACATACTGCTGCAAGTGCTCGACGATGGTCGCCTCACCGATGGGCAGGGCCGCACCGTTGATTTCCGCAACACCGTGATTGTAATGACCTCCAACCTAGGCTCACAACGCATCCAGGAATTAGCCGGTGAAAACGCGCCTTATTCGCAGCTTAAATCCGAGGTATTAGAGATTGTCGGTGGTCATTTCCGCCCCGAGTTTATCAACCGGATTGATGATGTGGTGGTGTTCCACCCCTTGGGTCGGGGCGAGATTCGCAAGATTGTCAATATTCAGATCGGCTATCTGCGTGATCGCCTGGCCGACCGGGGAATGCAGATTGAGCTGACTGATGCCGCGCTCGATAAACTCGGTGAAGCCGGGTTTGATCCAGTCTATGGTGCTCGTCCGCTTAAGCGCGTTATACAGCAACGTCTGGAAAACCCGCTGGCGCAGGCCATACTCAAAGGTGAATTTGCCGCTGGTGATACCATTCGGGTCGATTACAGCGAAGAGCAGTTAACCCTTAGCCGCGGCTGATCACGCTTTTTTGCTAAACTAGCTCCATAGCCGCATTCGACACCGGCTCGAATGCGGTTTTTTATCAGCCCTGATAAAAGACGGGGCTTTTATAGCAGCAGGAGCGCGGATTTGGCACTGAAAATCATCAAATTGATTGCCCCAGAGGCGGAGCAAAGGGCGATTGCCCGCATTGCTAAATCGCACGATGTGGTCGATTGGTGGCGTACCTGCTCATTTGAAGACGAGCGGTTTTCCACCCGGCTGGTGGTGCGTCCATCTGGTCAGCGGGACATTTTCGATGAGTTACAACAAATACTCGATCGCACCCCAGTGAGCTACCCGGCGATGATTCTGGCGCTGGCCTCAGGTGCGGCCGCCGTGGTGTCACTGACCTCAGGCGCAGCCGCCGGGCTGGTTAGGTGACGGTGGCCGTGGCGCTAATGCCCCCTGCTATGTCTTTAGGCTAGTTTTTGGGCTGGGGGCAGTTTTCGTATGCAGCCTCTGCCGGGTTATTGTTGGCGATTAATATCGCCGCATAAACGGTGTTTGTTGCCAAGGGCATCAGCCCGCGACGCTGGCCAGAGAAAACCCGCGCCCGGCGATCGATGCGTTTTTCATTTGTATTTTGGGGGATCTCGCTGCTGGTCATGGCAGTGCTGGTCTGGATTGCGACTCACTAACCAATATTCAAAGGTATCCCTGTGCGCGACTACCAACAGGATTTTTTGCGCTTTGCCGTCGAGCATAATGCGCTGCGTTTTGGTTCATTTGTACTCAAATCCGGGCGCGAAAGTCCTTATTTTTTCAATGCCGGTGCCTTTCATACCGGGCGTGATTTAGAAGCGTTAGGTCAGTTTTATGCCGATGCCATCCTAGATGCTGGATTAGTATTCGACACCTTATTTGGCCCGGCTTACAAAGGCATTCCGCTGGTGGTTGCCACCGCCATGGCGCTGTCACGCAAAACCGGCAACCCCCAGCCCTGGTGTTTTGATCGCAAAGAAGCCAAGGCGCATGGAGAAGGTGGCTCGTTGGTGGGCAGTCAGTTATCCGGCCGGGTGCTGATTATCGATGATGTCATTACCGCTGGCACAGCGATTCGGCATTCCATTGAACTAATCCGTGCCAATCAGGCAACTCCGGTGGGTGTGGCGGTGATGATGGACCGCCAAGAGCGCGCCGCTGATAGTACCCGTTCGGCGATTGAAACACTGCAAGATGAAGAAGATTTAAGCGTGATTAGTATCGCTAATCTGGATCAGCTGGTGGAATTCTGCGCTAAAGACCCGGAATTTGTCGCCCAAGCAAACGCCATTAAAGCTTACCGTGCCGAATATGGCACACCAACCTAATCAAAGGCTCCCTAAAACCCACCTAGCCGGTGGGTTTGCTCAAAGCGCGCTGCTAGAGGATGCTGATTAGTTTGTCGTGTACCCGGCGCGCTGCATTAAGAATTCACTCAAGGCGGCGACAGGGCGGCCGGTAGCGCCTTTATCTTTGCCGACCTTCCATGCTGTGCCGGCGATATCCAAGTGCGCCCAAGGGTAGTTTTGGGTAAAGCGCGATAAAAAGGCCGCGGCGGTGATGGTGCCGCCCTCGCGTCCACCAATATTGGCCATATCCGCGAAATTACTATCGAGTTGTTCTTGGTAGTCATCCCACAGGGGTAATTCCCAAAAGCGGTCGTGGCTGCGTTCGCCAGCTTGTATCAACGCTTGAATTAGTTCCTGATTATTGCCCAAAATAGCGCTGGGTACCCGGCCTAAGCTAATAATGCAGGCCCCGGTCAAGGTGGCCATATCCACCACTGCCGCTGGGTTAAAGCGCTCGGCATAGGTGAGCGCATCGCATAAAATCAACCGTCCTTCGGCATCGGTATTAAGCACCTCAATGGTCTGCCCAGACATGGAGGTGACAACATCACCGGGTTTTAAGGCGCTGCCATCGGGCATGTTTTCCACACTGGGCACTACAGCGGTGACATTGATGGGTAGATTCATTTCTGCAACTGCCGCCATGGTGCCGATAGTGGCCGCCGCACCACCCATATCAAACTTCATTTGATCCATATCCGCACCGGGCTTGAGTGAAATCCCGCCGGAATCAAAGGTCACCCCTTTGCCTACCAGTACCACTGGGGCATCGCTAGCTGCGCCCCCTTTATGCTCCATGACAATCAACTTAGGCGGTTGTGCACTGCCTCGCGCTACCGCCAGCAGCGCGTGCATGTTTAATTCCTGCATTTCTTTTTGATCAAGCACCGTTACTGCCAGCTGGCTGTGCTGCTCGGCTAATTGCTCGGCGCGTTCGGCCAGCGTGGTTGGGGTGCAGTAATTGCCGGGCATATTGGCTAAATCCCGGGCAAGGTTTATGCCACGGGCAATCGCGCTGCCCTGTGCTAATGCAGCTTCCGCCTGTGCAAGATCAGAACCTTCATTGAGTATAAAGCTCACTGAAGAAAGCCTGGCCGGGTCGTTCTTCTTGGTTTTTAGGGTATCAAAGCGATAAACCGCATTGCTCGCGGCAATCACGCTCTGGCGAAGCGCGGTGGATAGATCGCATTCGGTTATATCAACTTGGGGCAGGCAAGAAATACAATCTGCAACCGCCCGATTTTGCAGCGCCTGAATAGCGGCTTGCGTTGCTTTAATAAGTGTTGGTAGCGCAAATTTCTCAGGCTCGCCTAATCCTACTAACAGCACCCGCTCGGCGCTGATGCCGGTTAGGTGATGTAATAACAACGTCTCGCCCGCCTTACCGCTGATTTCGCCATCTGAGATTAGCGCACTGATTTTGCCGTCACAGGCCTTGTCAAGTTGTTTTGCCGCCGATGTGAGTTCACCAGTGGCAAACACACCTACTATTAAACAAGCGCTGGTTTGTTCTTGCGGCGCGCCGCTTTTAACTGAAAATTCCAACACGTTATAAACTCCTAAAAAAAGCGGAAAACGAAAATCAGCCGGAATCCGGCAGGGTCTGAACAGACCAAAGGCTGGTGATAACCAGATATGGTTAGAAGTTTAGCAAACCGGTAGGTTTGCATAAACATAACCAAGGTTTTCAAAATCTCTATTGCACCGTGGTGTTGTTATAGCGGTCATTAACGTGCTTATTTAGGAAGAATAGGCTCGTGAGTGGACGAATCTGCTGATGTTTGCTGGTATTACCGGTTGAGTAATTGCGGTTGGGGAAATAGCCATCTTTTTAGAACACACGGGCACGCTAGATACTATTTTATCCGAGGATGACTAATCTTGTGGCAGGCGCTTTAGCAACACGTACATAGCGCCAGTGCCGCCGTCATGGGGTGGGGTGCTGCAAAAAGCAATTACATCTTCACGTTGCGGCAGCCAGCGGTTTAGCATGCTTTTTAGCATGGGCTGGCCCGACTCTGAACGATGGCCCTTGCCGTGGACAATTCGCACGCAGCATTTTAGTTCCCGGCGTTCGGCGCGCAGAAATTCATTGGTTCGTGCCCGAGCCTGATCAACCGTCAGCCCGTGTAAGTCCAAGGTGGCAGAAACACTAAATCCACCGCGTTTTAATTTGCGTAGCACCTTATGCTGCACACCGGGGCGGGCATAGGCGACCGATTCACCGTGTTCCAGCATCTCTACCGCCTGATCAGACCAATCCGGTTGACGTTCCACCAGTTGCGAAAAATGCCCCTCAGGCCGGGGGCGTGGTTTGGGCTTGGGCGTTTGGTGAACCACATAATCAGCCTTTACCGGTTCCACCTCGCCTACAGCGGCACGAAACAGATTAATATCGTCGTCTTCGGGTGGTTGTTGCTCGTTCATAACGGTATAGTAAGGCAAAATTTGTCGGACTAGGATTTTGCTCGCCTGCTATTTATTGCAACCGGATGACGCACCTGAAATGATGCACATATTACTAAGCAATGATGATGGCTATCTAGCCCCCGGCTTAAACGTTCTCGCCGAACGGTTACGGACCTTTGCTAAGGTGTCCATCGTAGCCCCGGATCGAGATCGCAGCGGGGCTTCCAACAGTCTAACCTTATCCCGCCCGTTGCGCCCGCGTCAGCTATCTGATGATCTTTGGGTTGTCGATGGCACACCCTCTGACTGCGTGCATTTAGGCATTAAAGGGCTACTAGACAACCAGCCGGATTTGGTTGTCTCCGGCATCAACCACGGGGCGAACCTGGGGGATGATGTACTTTATTCCGGCACCGTGGCCGCCGCCAGTGAGGGTCGCGCGCTGGGCTTGCCGGCAATCGCGGTTTCCTGCCAGTCGTTCATCCCGAAACATTTAGAAACCAGTGCCGAATGGGTGGCTTGGTTAATTGACCGTATTGATCGCCACCCCATGCCCGCTTATTCACTATTGAATGTTAACGTACCCGACCAGCCCCAGGATCAGATTGTCGGTATCCGCGCAACCCGGCTGGGGCGGCGTCATCCTTCAGGTCAGGTTATTTTTGATAAAGACCCGCGTGGGCGCGATATTGTCTGGATTGGTGCGGCCGGTGAGGCCGATGATGCCAGTGAACAAACCGATTTTTATGCCCTAGCCGAGGGTTATGTCTCCGTCACCCCCATGCAGTTTGATATGACCCGGCACGAATCCATGCCGGCGTTAACCGATTGGCTGAGCGAAGCGTGAGCGCACCGCGTAATTACCAATGGGCGCGCAAGGCACTCCTAGAACGGCTGGTAGAGCAGGGCATAAGCCATCCCGGTGTGCTTGACGCCATAAAAGCCACCCCGCGAGAGCAGTTTCTCGATGAGGCCCAAAGCGTGCGCGCCTATGAAGACTGCGCACTGCCCATCGGCCAAGGGCAAACCTTATCGCAACCCCTAGTGGTTGCCCGCATGACCGAATTGGCACTCAATGGTAAACCCCGTTTAGCCAAGGTGCTGGAAATCGGCACCGGCTCGGGTTATCAGGCCGCAATTCTCGCCCCGTTATGTGGTCAGGCCTTTACCGTAGAACGCATCGCCGCATTTGTAGAGCAGGCCCGAGCGCGCCATCATGCACTGGGCTTGCTTAATATCCGCCATTTGTGCCGGGATGGCTTTCAGGGTTGGCCGTCGCAGGCCCCGTTTGATGCCATTATCACCACCGCCGCTCCCGAACAAATCCCTCAGGCGTTACTAGAGCAGCTCAGCCCCGGTGGACGTTTGGTAATACCCGTCGGCATGCAGGGGGGTATTCAGCGTTTAACTGTAGTCACGCGCATCGCTGGGCAGGAATATAAAACCCAAGAGCATGATGTGGTCTCCTTTGTGCCCTTGCTACCGGGGTTGGTGCGATGAAAATATTCGGGCCGATCTATGATCGGGTGTTGTCCTGGTCATCTCACCGGCATGCACCTGCTTGGCTAACTGGAGTGAGCTTCGCTGAATCCTCGTTTTTCCCCATCCCGCCGGATGTCATGCTCATGCCCATGACCTTAGCCCAGCCCAAACGCTGGTGGTGGTTTGCGCTGCTGGCAACCCTAGGCTCGGCTGCTGGCGGGTTGTTGGGGTATGTTATCGGTATGTGGGCGTTGGGTTTGATTACCCCGTTATTAAGCGCCTATGGCTACATGGAACAACTAGATCACGCCGCAGAATGGTTCGCTGCTTGGGGATTTTGGGCGGTGCTGGTCGCTGGTTTTTCCCCCATTCCCTACAAAGCCTTTACGATTACCGCAGGCTTATTGGCAATGAATCCGTTGGGCTTTTTTATCGCCTCCATCTTGGGGCGTGGCGGGCGTTTTTTTCTCTTAGCGGGGTTGATTGCCTGGGCAGGGCCGCGCATTGCCCCCTGGGTGCGCCAATTTATCGAATGGATTGGCTGGACGGTGATAGCGCTGCTGGCATTGGTGTTAATAATCTGGCAGTTATCGTAATGGATAATTAAACCCCAGCAAAAACCACCAACTAGCGCCACCTCATCTCGCAGAGTATGATTACCCTATGAAGGCGTGCAAACACAGCGTAAAAAAACCCCTGCCCAGGGTATTGGCCGTATTATTGGCGGCTTTATTGCTGGCCGGCTGTTCCAGCACGCCCTTTTATGCCGACTGGGACACTGGCGAGCAGGTCCACTACGTCCGCTCCGGTGATACCCTATACGCCATCGCCATGGCTAATAACCTTGACTGGCGCGATATCGCCCGCTGGAATAACATCTCTGACCCACGTAAATTGCGTGTCGGCCAACGGCTGGTGCTCAGCGGTCCAGCCGCACCGCCTGCGCATACCAACCAAACCCGTACAGCCAGTCGCTCCGGCACACAATCCACCCAAACAAGCACGGCAGCCACCAGCACAGCCCGCGCCGATGACATTAACTGGCGCTGGCCTACCGAGGGTGAAGTAATAGAAACCTTTGCCGATAACACCACCCGCCAAGGGCTGGTCATCCAATCCGAGATTGGCCAGCCCGTGGTCGCCGCGGCCAGCGGGCAGGTCGTGTATTCCGGTGATGGCTTACCGGGTTATGGCAACTTAATTATTATCAAACACAGTGGCGAATGGCTCTCGGCCTACGCCTACAACCAAAGCCTGTTTGTGGACGAAGGCGATTACGTCAGCGCGGGCAGTTTAATTGCCAAAATGGGTCAGCGTGAACAGCCCGGCAATCGTGATAAGGGCCAACTATTATTCCAGATCCGCTATGAAGGCCAGCCGGTTAATCCAAGCAACCACCTGCCGCCGCGTTAAGCGGCATTTAATTTGCTGCTTTATCATGGTGCAGTGATTTGCTCGCCATTAAGGGCAACGCCTGCCAGCGGGCAAATGCTAATAGCCCTGTCTAGTCGCGTCGGTTGCAGAACGCAAGCATAGTGGCAATAACAGTACAAGGAGTGAGGAATGGTGGATAAGTGTACTGTTGCACTAAAACGACATTGTTGCGTCGTAAACAGGCAAACAAACTGACAAAAGGTTGTCACAAAAAAACGGGCCGCTACTATAGGTTCGTACCTGGCCACGATAGGTTCCAGGCACTTTCTTGAATACCGACACAACACATTGGAGATAACCCGATGAAAAAGAACATTATCGCAATGGCCGTAGCCGCTGCTGTTGCTGCTCCTGCAGCTGCCATCGCCGACACCACCCTGTACGGTAAAATCCACGTTTCTACCGACTTCTACGGTAGTGACAACGAATCATCTAACAACTACGCGATCTCTTCCAATTCCTCGCGCATTGGTATCCGTGGTACTGAAGATATCGCCAACAACCTAGCGCTGGTTTACC
>DRZW01000094.1 GCA_011380105.1 Halothiobacillaceae bacterium | reverse complement strand
GGTTAATGAAGTATCCGTGTATCGCCATTCCGATTACACCCGTTATGTTTTCGCGCTTAACGGTCCGGTTGATTATCGCAGTCTGATCCTCGATGATCCGCACCGGGCGGTGGTTGATTTATCTTCGACAACCATGCAGGCAAGGGATATTCCCAGTGCGCCGGAGGATTCTGTGGTGCGTAATTTGCGGTTTGGTGTGCGTGATGGTTATGACCTGCGCTTGGTGTTCGATTTAAAACAAAAATCCCAGCCACGCATCCTCACTCTGCCGCCTTCCGAAGAATACGGCTACCGACTGGTGGTTGATTTGCCGCATGATGATATTGGTTTGCTGCTGGCAGAAAAAAACCCGGAGCCGAAATACAATGTGGGGATTAACACTCGGGGTCGTGATCGTGATCTAGTGGTCGTAATTGACCCCGGTCATGGTGGCCGTGATCCGGGCGCGGTGGGCAGTGGTGGCACCCGCGAGAAAGACGTCGTGCTGGAAATCAGTAGGCGGATCGAGGCGCTATTTGAGAAAAAGCAAGGGATCAAGCCGGTGCTGGTGCGGGATTCAGACCGCTTTATTCGTCTACGCGATCGCATCACCTTCGCCCGGCGACATAAAGCGGATTTGTTTATTTCGATGCACTCTGATGCCTTCCGATTGCAGTCAGCGCGAGGTGCATCAGTTTACTGCCTATCTGAAGGGGGTGCCACCTCAGAGGCGGCACGGTGGATGGCGCAACGTGAAAATGAAGCCGATTTTGTCGGTGGTGTTTCCATTGCTAAACACGACCATGATGTTGCCTCAGTGTTGCTGGATTTAGCGCAGACTAAAACTTTAGAGTACAGCCTAGATTTTGGTAACCGCGTTTTGCGTGAAATGGGGCGGATGACCCGGCTGCATAAATCTTCTGTGCAACAGGCCGGCTTTGTGGTGCTGAAATCGCCGGATATTCCTTCCATCCTGGTGGAAAGTGCGTTTATTAGTAATCCTGAAGAGGAGCGTCTACTGCGCACAGCGAGCTATCAGCAGAAGGTTGCTCAAGCGGTGGTGCGCGGTACAGATGATTATTTCACCGCCCGTGCCCCCAGTGGTACCTATTACGCCATGAGCTGAGCAGGCAACTAGGCGTTTATTTATGAGCAACGCCCAAGGTAAACCAGCTAACCGCTAGCTGCTAATATTCAAAGTCTGTCTACCGCTGCCCCGGTCTTTAAGTGACCGGGTTTTTTGATTAATTAATAAACGGCTAGAATTTCCCGCATCTGGCAGCCGGTTCGATGCTATTCAACCCAATGCGTTGCTAGTAAACGTCCATGTTTCCATAAGGTCAATATGCCGCAGATTCGAGCGCTCCCGCAATCCTTGGTTAATCAAATCGCCGCAGGTGAAGTGGTTGATCGACCAGCGAGTGTGGTCAAAGAGTTGGTAGAAAATGCCCTGGATGCCGGGGCGAGTCAGATTTCGATCGATGTTGAGCAGGGTGGCCTGCGTCTGATTCGAGTGACCGATGATGGTTCGGGTATTCCCTGTGATCAGCTTGAGTTAGCGGTCACAGCGCATGCCACCAGCAAGATCACCGCGATTGATGATCTCGATGCGGTGGCCAGTTTTGGTTTTCGTGGTGAGGCCTTGGCCAGCATTGAGTCGGTCTCGCGTTTGACGATCATCAGCCGTCCGCCCGAGCAGGAGCTAGGTTGTCGTTTTGCCCCTTATACGGATTCATCCCCCCGGCCCACCCCCGCGCCCCAAGGCACTTGTGTGGATATGCGCGATTTGTTTTTCAATGTGCCTGCCCGGCGCAAATTTCTGCGTACCGAACGCACTGAATTTGGTCATATTGAACAGACGGTTAAGCGACTGAGTCTGGCTAATCCAACTATTGGTTTTTCCTTAAAACATAACCGACGTGAATTACTCAACCTGCCTGCGGTAACGGCCGATACGCTCTCAGAGCGGATTGGTGCAACCTTAGGCCGTGGCTTTCTGCATCATGCCCGGATGATTGACCAAACAGCTTCAGGGATGCGCCTGCATGGCTGGTTGGCCAGTCCGGAATATGCGCGGGGCAGCACCGATCAGCAGTTGTTTTTCGTCAATGACCGGGTGGTGCGTGACCGGTTAGTCAGTGCCGCAATTCGGCGTGCGTTTGCCGATGTGCTGCATCACAATCGCCATCCGGCGTTTGTACTTTCTTTAACCCTCCCAGCTGCAGCGGTGGATGTCAATGTCCATCCCACCAAAGCCGAGGTGCGGTTTCGCGATGCGCGTATGGTGTATGATTTTCTATTTTCCGCGGTTAATGATGCCTTGGCCCGGCCGGTTGCCAGTCTGCGGCCAGAATCGTCAGTCAATTACAGCTCACAACCTCGGCGCTCTCTGGAGTCAAGCTCGCAATGCATACGAGCAACGCCCCCGACTGGCCCGGCTAGCTCGTCTGTTAGTGGGGCGGGCAGGCAAAGCCGACACAGTACAGCCTCGTCGTATTCAGGGTCTGCTTTTACTAGCGCCAGGCAGGGGTATTTAAACCTGCTCGACCGAGCACGCCAGGCTTCGAGTGCCAGCTTGGAGAACCGTGGTTTTAGTCGGGTGGGCGATGAGGCCTGTCCTCAGGAAATCCCACCGTTGGGTTATGCCATTGCGCATCTGAAAGGGATCTATATTCTGGCGGAAAATGCCACGGGTTTGGTGGTGGTCGATGCTCATGCTGCCGCCGAGCGGGTAAACTATGAACGGTTAAAACAGGTCTTTGCCGAGCAGCAGCGAATCCCGCAAGCACCGCTTTTGCTGCCGGTTCGGGTGGCATTAGGCTCGGATGAGATGGCTTTAGTTAAGCAAAGCCTGAGTGTGTTCGAGCAGGCCGGGGTGGCGGTGGCGGTTGTGGGTGAGGACAGCATCGAGGTTCGTGCCGTGCCCGCTATACTTCAAGGAGCGGATGCCCGTGCATTAGTTCTGGATATGTTAGGTGAGTTACAGCAACAGGCGGAATTGATGGAGCAAGCATCCACCGATGTGGCTTCACAGCGGATTAATCAGGTGCTTTCCACTATGGCCTGTCATGGTTCAGTGCGCGCGAACCGGGTGTTAAATATCGCTGAAATGAACGCCTTGCTTCGTGATATGGAAGCGACTGAACGTAGCGATCAGTGTAATCATGGTCGGCCTACTTGGCGGGTATTTAGTTTAGATGAGCTTGATCAACTATTTATGCGAGGGCAGTAATGGAGGATCAGGCTGCAACATTGCCCGTGGTCGGCTTATGCGGCCCCACTGCCAGTGGCAAAACCGATTTGGCCTTGCGGATTGCCGAACAAATACCCGTGTCGATTATCTCCGTGGATTCGGTTTTGGTCTATCGTGGTTTGGACATCGGCTCGGCCAAACCAGATGCGGCCACGCTCGAGCGTTTTCCACATGAACTGGTCGATATCATTGACCCCACGGAATCTTATAGTGTCGAGCGGTTTTGCCAGGATGCAATGGCGGCGATTGCCCGTGCCGATGCCGCCGGCCGCCTGCCTTTGCTGGTAGGCGGCACCCACCTTTATTTTCAGGCGCTGTTTGAAGGATTATCACCCCTGCCGCCGACAACACCGGATATTCGCGCTGAGGTTGCTCGCTTGGCTAAGCGTTATGGTTGGCCAGAAATGCATCGTCGGATGACCCAGTTCGACCCAGAAGCTGCTGCTCGGGTGCACCCCAATGACCCGCAGCGGATTGGACGTGCCTGGGAGGTTTATCAAGCCACCGGTGTCTCTTTAAGCCAATGGCAGCAAACCCATCCGCCACGCTCGCCACTAGCTGGACGTAGTGCGATTCGATTCGCTCTGTGGCCAACCTCACGGGCGCATGCCCGCGAGGCGGTGCGGGTCCGGTTTATGGCTATGCTTGAAGCCGGTTTTGTCGAAGAGGTGGCCGGGTTGTTAGCAAAGCCCGGGCTAACGATGGATAAACCTGCGATGCGGGCGGTGGGCTACCGTCAAATCGCCCAGTATTTGCAAGGGGATATCAGCTTTGATCGGATGGTTGAAACCGCGGTAACCGCCACCCGACAATTAGCCAAACGGCAAATGACTTGGATGCGCGGCAATCCGTTACTGCACGATTATTCAGTCGATCAGCGCGCGGCATTGGAACAAAAGATCATTTCTTTGGTCAGTTAGATTCACCAGATTGCGCACTTAAGTCTAAAGCCGTGCTAGCATTTGTTAGGATTCGTTGGGTTGTCATTTGCCCTGGCAAATAGCCCGCATCCTGATATGCCCATTACAATAATAAAGAGGATAGACCATGGCCAAGAGTCAATCGCTACAGGAACCGTTTCTCAATGCTTTGCGCCGCGAGCATGTGCCGGTTTCTATCTACCTGCGTAACGGAATCAAGCTTCAAGGGCAGATTGACTCCTTTGATAATTTCGTTGTGCTGTTGAAAAATAACGTCAGCCAGCTGGTCTATAAGCATGCGATTAGCACGATTGTGCCCACTCGCCCGGTATCACTGGATCTTGATGAAACTGCGGACATTAACCAGAACTGATGCAGTTTTTCGAACGCCACGAAGGCGGTGAACATGCCGTTATTCTGCACGTTGAAACCGACCGGGACATTAATCGCGAAGACCAGCTAGAATTCCACGAACTTTGCGCCTCAGCCGGAGCAGTAGTCCTGGATGAGCTCGTTGTTAAACGCCATACCCCTGATCCGCGATTATATATCGGCAAAGGTAAGGCCGAAGAGCTTGCCGAGAAAGTCGCTGAGCACAAAGCAGAGGTGGTGATCGTCAACGCCGCGATTTCCCCTTCTCAAGAGCGAAACTTAGAGGCGTTATTGCAATGCCGGGTATTGGATAGAACCGGATTAATTCTCGATATTTTCGCCCAGCGGGCGCGCTCGCACGAAGGCAAGCTTCAGGTTGAACTAGCCCAGCTTTCGCACCTATCCACCCGCTTAGTGCGGGGCTGGACGCATCTTGAGCGTCAGCGTGGTGGCGCGATCGGACTACGTGGGCCGGGTGAAACCCAGCTGGAGATGGACCGGCGAATGCTCGGGGAGCGGATTAAGCAGCTCAAAGAGCGCATTGGCAAGGTGCGGCGCCAACGTGCCCAAGGCCGGAAATCGCGCCGTGAATCCCCTCTGCCGACCGTAGCATTGGTTGGTTATACCAATGCGGGGAAATCGACCCTTTTTAATGCCCTGACGACAGCCCAGGTCTATTCGGCCGACCAGTTGTTCGCAACCTTAGATACCACCATGCGCCGCGTCGAATTAGCGCCCAATAAACCCGCGGTATTCGCTGATACCGTGGGTTTTATTCGTCACCTGCCGCACGAGCTGGTCAGCGCTTTTCGTTCCACGCTTGAAGAAACCTTAGAGTCTGATCTACTGTTGCATGTCGTTGATGCCTCCAGCGAAGAGCGGAATCGACAAATGGCTGATGTCAGCAGCGTGCTCGACGAGATTGGTGCCGGTAAAATGCCGCAACTGGTGGTGATGAATAAGGTCGATCAACTCGAGCAAAATCAACCCCGTATTGATGTGGATGAACATGGCGTGCCTGTGCGCGTCTGGGTGTCAGCGCGGTATGATCAGGGTCTGGACTTGCTCAGAGAGGCGCTATTGACGCGTTTGGCAGGCAAAACGGTCGAGCGAGATTTGTTTGTCCCTATGGATAATGCAAAGGTTTATGCCCTTCTGCATGCCGAGCAGGCGATTGTCAATGAGCGCCTCGTTGATGGCGGCTGGCAGCTTTCTGTTGCGGTGCCTGTGGCCCGCTGGGGTCAGCTTTTAAAACACCATTCCATGTTGGCGGATTTGGTTGAAGACTAATTTATTTGATCACAGTCGACCAACAGGCTTGCGGTGGTGCTGTTAGGGCACTAAACTGATTGGTTAATTTCTTTCCCATAAAACCGGGAGCACCGATGAAGAACTGGAAAATGCCCATGGCTTGGAACGAGCCGGGTGGTGGTAAAGACCCCTGGTCAAACCCCCGCGGTAGCAAAGGTGGGGGTAAGCCACCCAATATTGACGATATCTTTAATCGTATGCGCGACAAATTCGGTGGCGGTAATGGCAGCTCACCAGGTGGCGCTAAAGGCATTCTGGCCAATTTAGTCATTGTATTTGTCGCTTGGATGATCTCGGGTATTCACATTGTCGATGAAGGTCAGCGCGGCGTTGTGCTCACCTTTGGTAAGTACACCAAAACCGCCGAACCGGGGCCACATTGGTTCTGGCCTCAACCAATCACCCGCGTTTTGACTGTCAATGTCGATGAATACCGTGACCGCGAACTGTCGATGAGCGTTTTAACGGCCGATGAGAACATCGTCGAGGTGCGCCTAGCCAGCCAGTTTAACGTCAAAGACTCTTACGCGTTTTTATTCGAGGTTCGGGATCCGGACGGCACGCTGCGCGATGTTATGCAAAGCGCGATTCGTGAAGTCATTGGTGCATCACGCATGGACTATGTCCTTACCGGAGGCCGCGTTGAAATCGTCGCTGCAGTGCGCGAGCGTATGCAGGACTTACTCGATGGCTATAACACCGGTCTTCAGGTTCAATCAGTAAACCTGCAAGATGTGCAGCCGCCTGAACCAGTGCAACCGGCTTTCGAGGATGCAATTCGGGCGCGTGAAGATGAGCAGCGTTTCATCAACGAAGCATTAGCCTATGCCAACCAGATTGTGCCGCGAGCACGAGGTGAAGCGGCACAGATTCTTGAGCAGGCCTCGGGTTATCGTTCCCGGGTTATCAACGCGGCTATGGGTGAAGCTTCGCGCTTTAATCAGCTGTTACAGTCTTATCGCTTGGCGCCAGAAATTATCCGTGAGCGGATCTTTGTCGATACATTGGGTGACATTTACGCCCGTAGTAACAAAATTATGTCTGATCCTAATAGCAGCAATATTCTCTATCTGCCTATTGAAGGCCGCGATGCCAGTGGTTCATTTGATTTTGACGATGGCCCGCGCTCACCGATAAACGTGCCGTCTTTGTCACCGAATGTCACCGGTCAGCTTCAGAACTTCCGGGACACCACCAGCCGCCCGACAGACAGTCTGCGCACAAGGGGGAACTAATGAACTGGGTAACGCGTCTGTTATTGCCGGCCATCGGTTTGGTGTTGTTTTTATACTTCACCGCAACCTTCCAAGTCATGCAGTATCAATCAGCGATTAAGTTCCGTCTGGGTGAAATCGTGCAAACGGACTTTGAGCCGGGCTTGCACTTTAAGCTTCCATTTGTGAACACCGTGCGGTTGTTTGATAACCGCGTGCTGACTCTGGCAACACCACCGGAGCGGTTTTTGACTGGTGAGAAAAAGAATCTGATCGTTGATTATTACATCAAATGGAGAATCACTGACCCGTCTGATTTTTACCGCGCAACCCGGGGTAACGAAGCCGTGGCGCGTAATCGGATTGATCAGATTGTCAAAGACAGCATGAAGAGCCAGATCTCTAGCCGAACTATCGCTGAAGTAGTATCGGGTGATCGTGACTTATTTATGCGAAATGTCATCGAGACTACCAATGATGACATTCGAGGACTAGGTCTGCAGATTATCGACGTGCGAATTATGCGCATTGAATTGCCAGATCAGGTTCGAGAGTCGGTCTATGCGCGGATGGAGAAAGAGCGTTCCACCGTAGCCAAAGCCATTCGTTCGCGTGGTGAAGAGCAGGCACAACGTATTACCTCGGATGCTGAGCGTCAACGTGTCGTCATTGTCTCTGATGCAGAGCGTGAAGCGGAAGAGATCCGAGGTGAAGGTGATGCCAAGGCTGCGCAGATTTATGCCGATGCTTACGGACAAGATCAGGAGTTTTTCTCTTTTTATCGCAGTATGCAGGCCTATCAGCGCGCCTTTGCCAGCGGTCAGGATACCTTCGTGCTTGATCCGGGTAGCCCGTTCTTCCGTTACTTTAACTCCCCGAATGGGGTAGTGCAGCGTGATGATGACGATGGAGCAGGATCATCACCTGTAGGCATTGGCTCACAAAGCATCCGCCTTGAAGAGCGGTAGGAACGGTTGAGCCGCGCAGGTGGAAGAATTTTGGCGCATACTGGGGCTGGTGTTAATTATTGAAGCCCTATTGCCATTCATAAGCCCGCGTGCCTACCGTAAGGCTGTGGCGGAAATTGCTCGCACTCCGGATGGCCAGCTTAGAATGATTGCTTTTGCGATTTTAATGATTGGCTTAGGTTTGTGGGTTTGGTTTACCCCCGGTTAAAACTATTGATACCCACGCTGTACGTTGGTTAAAAACCCCGGATGGGCAGACTTTGTGTTTTGCCTCTGGGGTTTTTGCAGTTCAGCGGGTACACTGTGTGTACTATTCACCGCCCCGGTGCCCCGATGGCAAGTTTGGCACCGGAAGTCTGCTGTCTACACACTTAACGGATCCAAGTCAGCTAAATGACCAATCCACAATCTCCCTGGGTGTTGCCCGCCGGTATTGATGAGGTTTTGCCCGACGAGGCAAAACATCTGGAACATTTGCGCCAGCAGGCATTGTGTTTGTTCGACCGTTGGGGTTATGACCTCGTTCTACCGCCAATGGTCGAATTTCTAGAAACGCTGCTAGTAGGCACTGGCGCTGATCTTGAGCTCGATACGCTCAAGGTCACAGACGGCCTATCCGGGCGTCTTCTGGGGGTGCGTGCTGATATGACCCC
>DRZW01000190.1 GCA_011380105.1 Halothiobacillaceae bacterium | reverse complement strand
GTTTAATATATACTGGTGAGCAAGCTGTAGAAAACGGCCTAGCCGATGACTTTGATAACGTCCGTAATGTTATTGTTAATCGTATCGGAGTTGAACATCAGATCGATTTAAGCCCCCGTCGGAATCGATTAGAGCAGCTGTTGCAAACTGGAGTTCGTAGCTTTACTGAAACACTGTTCTCACAGCAGCAGCTAACACCACAGCCCCAGTATTTACCGTGATGTTCCGGCTGTTGGCTTGTCATAGTGCAAAACCTTGAATTCATTTGTGAACTCAGGAATGTTAACGATATGACGCAGGTGCCATTTATTAACGTTTCAGCCACCCACACGCCAGGGCTAGACGAAGCTATCGAGGACGAACACGTTGCTAGTATGCAACTTGATGAGCCACCGATGTACCGGGTGATTTTGCTTAATGATGATTTCACCCCGATGGATTTTGTGATTGAAATCCTGATGCGCTTATTTGGAAAAAGCTTTGAGCAGGCCCGGCAGATCATGCTTGAAGTGCATCACAATGGCCGTGGCATAGCCGGTGAATTTACCCGTGATATCGCCGAAACCCGGGTGGCGCAGGTCAATCAATTGGCGCGTGATCACGAACATCCCTTGATGTGCGTTATGGAAAAAGCCCCTAGTTGATGCGGTTGTTTTCTGTCCTTATGCTCAACCTGCTACTGTCATCGGTAAGGTTCAGGTCAAAACTATGGCTGAGGCAATTTTTCACTGCAATCAATCTGGCTTAATATCCCTATTGATTGCACGCCCACACCAAGGAGTCCAACGTGCTAAGTAAAGCGCTGGAAACAACATTAAGCCGGGTATTTGAACGCTCGCGCAAACAGAACTACGAATTTGTCACCTTAGAGACGCTGCTCCACAGTCTGCTTGAAGACCCGGATGCTAGGGCTGTATTGACTGGCTTGAATGCCAATATCTCGCAGTTAGCGGTCGATTTAGAGGCGCATATTCAACGCACCACCCCGCGCATCCCCGAGGGTGACCCGCGCGAAACCCAGCCAACACTGGGCTTTCAGCGTGTATTACAGCGCGCGGTGATGCAGGTTCAGGCTGCACAGAGAGTAGAAGTAACCGGTGCGCATGTGCTGGCTGCCATTTTTGGCGAACAGGACGCCCATGCCGTGCATTTACTCAATAAAGCGGGTGTCAGCCGACTTGAAGTCATTAACTTCATTTCCCACGGGCCGGATGACAGCGAGCTGGACTCTGTCCAAGAACCGACTCATGCAGAGCAAAAAAATACCAAAGAAGACCAACCAGCCGATGAAAACAGCTTTGAAAACTTCGCAATTAACCTCAACAAACAGGCAGCCGAAGGTCGGATTGACCCACTAATCGGCCGAGAAATCGAGCTTGAACGGGTGCAACAGGTTTTGGTGCGGCGTCGAAAAAACAACCCATTGCTAGTCGGCGAGGCCGGTGTGGGTAAAACAGCGATTGCCGAAGGGTTAGCGCGTAAGATAGTTGATGCTGAAGTCCCACCCGCTTTGGCCAATGCCACCATTTATGCGCTTGATTTAGGCGCCCTTGTTGCCGGCACTAAATACCGCGGAGACTTTGAAAAGCGCCTTAAAGTGGTGCTAAAGAAAATCCGCGCTGTGCCGGATGCAGTGTTATTTATCGATGAAATCCATACCCTGATTGGCGCCGGCTCGGCATCGGGTGGTTCTATGGATGCATCAAACTTAATTAAACCTGCGCTTGCCTCAGGTGATCTTCGCTGCATTGGAGCTACCACCTATGCAGAGTACCGGAGTATTTTTGAAAAAGACGCCGCTTTAACCCGGCGTTTTCAGAAGATTGATGTACCCGAGCCCTCCGAAGAGGAGACCATCAATATTATCGAAGGGTTACTGCCGGGATATGAATCACACCATGGGGTGGTTTATAGCCGTGAAGTGATTGAATCTGCCGTTAAACTCTCCAACCGGCATATCAATGATCGCCACCTGCCTGATAAAGCGATTGACGTCATTGATGAGGTGGGCGCTCAATTTCGCCTGCGTCACCCGGATGCAACGGACAATCACATCAGCGTTGATGATATCGAAAAGGTTGTGGCCAAAATGGCGCGGATTCCGGAACGCAGCGTGTCCAGCTCAGATCGGGAGACGCTTAAAAACCTCGACCGCAACCTGAAAATGGTGGTATTTGGTCAGGATGAAGCGATTGATCAAATCACCACCGCCATTCGGCTAGCGCGCTCCGGGCTGCGCTCAGAAAACAAACCGATTGGCTCCTATCTATTTGCCGGCCCAACTGGGGTCGGCAAAACGGAAGTCTCCAAGCAGCTCGCCCGCTTACTGGGGATTGAGCTGGTTCGGTTCGATATGTCCGAGTATATGGAGCGCCACAGTGTATCGCGCTTGATTGGTGCACCTCCAGGCTATGTTGGTTTTGATGAGGGTGGGCTTTTAACCGAAAAAATCCAAAAAAATCCGCATGCTGTGCTGCTACTCGATGAAATCGAAAAAGCGCACCCCGATGTGTTCAATATACTGCTGCAAGTGATGGATAACGGCAGCTTAACCGACACCAATGGCCGCAGTGTTGATTTTAGACACGTGATCATCATCATGACCTCGAACATGGGCGCCGAGGAAATGGCCAAAAACAACATGGGGTTCGTTGAGCAGGAAACCCACAGCGATGGTTTAGAGGCGATCAAACGCGGTTTTACTCCGGAGTTTCGTAATCGGCTGGATGCCATTGTGCAGTTTGAACGGCTCGGTGCACGCCAAATTGCCAATGTGGTAGATAAATTATTGCTGGAACTAGAACAGCAACTCGAAGACAAAAACGTCACCCTGCGGGTTGAAGATGAAGTTCGCGAATGGCTGGGTAAAGAGGGCTATGATTCCGTGCTTGGCGCACGACCCATGGCGCGGCTGATTCAAGAACGCCTCAAACGGCCTTTAGCAGAAGAAATGCTTTTTGGTGAACTCACCGATGGTGGCATTGCTCACTTTAAGCTCGAATCGGGCGAGCCTAAGTTGACAACAACGGCTAACACAGCCCCCACCACACCCGAAAGTGCTGCACAATAGCCCAACGGTTCGATTTTTTCCATAAACATCGTTATAATGCGCCCGCCCTCTGGCTATGTTGCCGGGGCGGGTCGCTTATTATCTTTAATAAGTCAAGATAACATCCTGATTACTCTGGTCGCGGATAATCTGGATTCACTTAGTGCCGTTGCAAAACGGTTGAATTTTTCTTGGAGAAAAGTTACATGTCAAATCAAACATTTACGATCGAAGCATCTGCGCGCGACGATTTGGGGAAAGGTGCGAGCCGCCGCCTGCGTCGCCAAGGATACATTCCTGCGATCGTTTACGGTGGTAAAAAAGCCCCGCAACCGCTGACCATCAACCACAATGAGTTGCTCAAGCACCTTGATCACGAAGCGTTTTTCTCGCACGTGCTTGACTTAGTAGTTGATGGTAAAAAAGAGACCGTCATTCTGCGTGATCTCCACCGCCATCCTTTTAAAACCACTGTGGTTATGCACGCTGATTTCCAGCGCGTTTCAGCGCATGAAAAACTGCGGATGAACGTGCCGTTGCACTTTGAAAACCGCACGGCCTGTAAAGGTGTCAAGAGTGGTGGCATTATTAACGTGATTTACAATGAGCTGGAAATTGAATGTGCAGCCTCCGATCTGCCTGAGTACATCGAGGTTGATCTGATTGACCTTGATATCAACGAATCCGTGCACATGAGCGAAATCAAGCTGCCGAAGGGTGTGAGCATTCCAGCCTTGGCACATGGTGATGACTATGATTCCGCGGTCGTGGCGATACTCCCGCCGCAGAAGGAGTCAATTGAAGATGCCGAAGAAGCAAGCGATGCAGATGATGGAGAAAACACAGAAGAAGCTGGTGAAGCTAAGGATTAATCTGTTATAACTCTTCTGCAAGCACGCTTCCGCTGCAGCTATCAGCCCCGCTGTGAATCACAGGGGGCTTTTTTGTTGCTAGAGTTGTAAAACTGAATATGGCTTGAGTAAATGAGTATTAAATTAATAGTCGGCTTAGGTAATCCCGGCTTTAAATACCATCATACCCGCCATAACGCGGGTTTTTGGGCGCTTGAAGAGCTAACCCAAGCGTATGCCACCCACCTAGAAGCCGCTAGGAAGTTTAACGGTGAACTTGCTCGGATAATGGTGGACGGGCGAGACCTTTTCTTGATCAAACCGTTAACCTTTATGAATCGCTCGGGGCAATCTGTAGGCCCGCTTGCGCGATTTTTTAAGATTCAGCCGCAGGAAATACTGGTGCTTCATGATGAACTCGATTTACCCCCGGGTCGCATGCGGATCAAACAAGGTGGCAGTCACGGTGGGCATAATGGCCTAAAAGACATCCAAGCTGCCTTAGGCAGCGCTGATTTCTGGCGGTTGCGCATTGGCATCGGCCATCCGGGCAGCCGAGAACTGGTCACCGGCTTTGTCTTAACCCGCCCGCCACAATCCGAGCGTGACGCGATTAAACAATGCATCGACGAAATTCGTCAACACAAAAAAGCACTGCTAAACCCGGAACAAGCGCGCACCGTCGAGGCGATTAACGGCTTTCGTCCATCGTAAAACTATTTCTATTAAAAATGGTGCTATGCACCGTTGTTTTAAGAACCAGGAGAATACTTATGGGTTTTAACTGCGGCATTGTCGGCTTGCCTAATGTTGGCAAGTCAACTTTATTCAATGCACTGACCAAAGCCGGAATTCAGGCTCAGAACTACCCATTCTGCACCATTGAACCCAATGTTGGTGTGGTTGCCATGCCCGACCCCCGACTTGATGTATTGGCCGAAATCGTCAAACCCGAGCGCAAAATACCAACATCCATGGAATTTGTGGACATTGCCGGGCTGGTTGCTGGTGCATCCAAAGGCGAAGGGCTAGGTAACCAGTTTCTCGCTAATATCCGCGAAACCGACGCTATTGCTCAGGTCGTGCGCTGCTTTGAAAACGATGATGTGATCCATGTGGCAGGCAAGGTTGATCCAGAATCGGATATTGAAGTCATCAACACCGAACTGGCACTAGCCGATTTGGCAACCGTGCAGAAAGCAGCCGACCGACTTGGCAAACAAGCCAAATCCGGTAAAAAAGAAGCCATCGCCAAACTGGAACTGGCCAACCGCATCATCGAAGTCCTAGATAATGGCCAGTCCGTCCGCTCGATGGGGCTTTCGGACGATGAACAGGCACTGGCTGCAGATTTCCACCTGCTAACCAACAAACCCCTTATGTTCATCGCCAATGTTGATGAAAGTGGGTTTGAGAATAACCCATTGCTGGATAAAGTGCGCGAAATTGCCGCTCAAGAGGGCGCGAGCGTGGTACCGGTTTGCGCCACCATGGAAGCCGAGCTAATCGACCTTGAAGGAGAAGACAAGCGACTGTTTTTAGAAGAAATGGGCTTAGAAGAACCCGGCTTAGACCGCGTAATCCGCGCCGGTTACGAATTGCTTGGCTTGCAAACCTACTTCACCGCTGGCGAAAAAGAAGTCCGTGCTTGGACCATTCGCAAGGGCATGACCGCGCCTCAAGCCGCTGGGGTGATCCATACCGACTTTGAAAAAGGCTTTATCCGTGCCGAAGTCGTGGCCTACGATGATTTCGTTGCCAGCGGCGGCGAACAAGGCGCCAAAGAAGCCGGTAAATGGCGTCTTGAAGGTAAAGATTACATTATGCAGGAAGGTGACGTCGTCCACTTCCGCTTTAACGTATAAAAAAAGCGTCCGGCGCTTGACGCCCCAGCAAGGGGCAAGTATTATACGCGCACTTAATTAAGGCTATGTAGCTCAGCTGGTTAGAGCACAGCACTCATAATGCTGGAGTCGGTGGTTCGAGTCCACCCATAGCCACCAGAATCAGTTTTTTGGACGTTCGTCGACATCCTTAAAATTACTTCAAGCCCGCATTGCAGTATGCTTTGCGGGTTTTTTGCTGTCTTTTGGTGCTCCCGATAAAACCTTGCTAGACGGAATTTACTGACGGCAATAGGCGGAAAATAAGTCGCACGTGCCAAAGGGCGATAATGCGGCTTAAAAGCAGTATGTCATGACAAGCCTCATCGTCCCGGTATTCGATTGAGCGCCGGTTTAAAACTTGCACTATTTGAAGGCGGGTGGTTTGCAATTTTTCGGTGCGCTCACACACCATCTTTTCTAGGATATTTTGCTTTCCTTGAACAAGGTGTTGTACGCAAGCTGGGTATCCGGCAGATCACTAGGTTCAAGCCGTTAAGCGCATTAACCCGAGGTTGTCATTGAATCCCGCCCAACGATGATGATAGCGGCCGACTTGAGTCCAATTTATCTCGCAAACCACCTTAATCTTAATATTCAGAGACTAGAATCCGCCGGGGCAGTTGCGTAGTTCGATATAAATAGTACCGCTGAGGTGCTATTATTCAGCATTATCATTCTAGGCATCTACTATCTTGCTGCGGATAAACCACGATGAGTAAGCCATTGACCAGACAGGCACAGATGAGGCGGGCTACGCTTGCAAGCCTGTTGACTAATTTGTGGTTGTCCATCATGCAGATAGCGGGTGGGGTTTTAAGTCAGTCCCAAGCATTGATCGCTGATGGTTTGCATACCTTATCGGATTTAGCCGGCGATGGTCTGGTTTATTTAACGGCTCGTCACAGCAATGCATTGCCGGATCGTGATCACCCCTACGGACATCGGCGTTTTGAGACCTTGGTCTCGATTATTATCGGCTTGGTATTGCTTGGGGTGGCCGTGGGCATTAGCTTGAATGCGGCCGACCGGCTATTAAACCCGGAAACACTGGTTGCCCCATCTGGTTGGGCACTGGCCATTGCTTTTTTGGCGATTGCTGCCAAAGAGGGTTTGTACCACTACACCATTAAAGTTGCACGGCAGACCCGTTCACGGATGTTGCAAGCGAGTGCTTGGCATCATCGCTCGGATGCCCTGTCCTCTATCGTGGTACTTGTTGGTGTGGCTGGGGCTGTACTGTTTGATTTGGCTTATCTTGATGCACTCGCTGCAATTGTTATTTCCGGGATGCTGGCCTTGATTGGCGGTAAAATGACCTGGGGTGGGGTGCAGGAGTTACTCGATGCCGCTCTGGATGAAGATAAAATGCGTCAGATTGGCGATACGATTATCGCGGTTGATGGTGTGGAAGGTTTTCATCAATTACGCAGCCGGCAAATGGGTGGGGCTGCGTTGGTGGATGTGCATATTGAGGTCTCACCACGGATTAGCGTCACCGAGGGTGACCATATTGCCGAGCGAGTTCGCGCCGCTTTACTCGAATTTGTACCCGAGGTTGAGGATGTCACCATCCACGTGGATACCGAAGATGATGAACACTGTGAGGACGGGCCTTGCCTGAGCTTGCCTAGTCGTTGGTCTTTATTCAAAATCCTCAGCTTGGTTTGGTCAGATCAGCGGTTAGTTGAGCATTTGCATATTATTAATATTCATTACATCAACGAGCGAGTTGAGTTGGATATTAGTTTGCCATTATCGTTATTCGATGATGATATCTCTGCAGCGCGTAAAGCGGCAGACAAGCTGCAAAAAGAAACCGCTCAGGTTTCGGTTATTTCCGCAATCAGGGTGTATTGGCATTGATCAATTACCGTAGAGGTTACTTGCTTCGGTTGGCTGGCTTATTGTTCGACAGTGTTTTGGTGTGCATGCTTCTATGCCGGACGGTTGTACCATGGCGTTGCCAGCGGTGGTGAGTGACTGCAATTTGTCCTGAATTGAAGATTATGGCAACGCTCTTATCCCCGCCGAGTCAGAATTCATGGGTGGATCAAGCTCGGGCTAGACTGGCACCTTCGGCTAGCGTTTGGGCATTAAATCCGGCTACTTTCTGGTATTGGTGGGTCAGGGGGGAGCCTTCGGGCTGTTGTGAATCGGAGGTAGCTGGAGTATCAGCGGATGATTCGCTCGCAGCGCGTGCTTCTGCAGCCGCTTCATTGCGGATTGCCCGTGCTTGAGCGGCTACGGCTAAATCCTGACTGGAGGGTTCGGCGGGCGCGAGAGCTGCACGTATTACCCGGTCCATCTTATTAACAGTGGCTTTTGGGTCGTTGGGCACTTTGCTGGTGTCAATTTGAACTTCACCGCCAATGGCATAGCGTTGCCCATCAGGCCCGGTTTGATATTGATAACTACCGCCGCGCACTAGATCACCCCCGACCGCACGGTGGGCGTTTTCATGATCGCGCACTTCGCGGTCGCGGGCTTTTAATTTCCGTAAAATCCGCTCATCTTCATCATTAAGCTTGGTAGCTGTAGCTACCCGGCCGGTTGCATCGGCCGCCGGGCTTGTTTCTTCAATGCGTGAATAATTATTGGCATTGCGGTTTTCGCCAGCAGCAGATGGCTGCGCAGCCCCGGGAACAATGGGGCTGACTGGGGGTAGGCTGGCGATTGGTGAAATCATGTTAATCGATAACCTCAAACCATAAAGGTAGAATTAGTCTGACCGATTAAGCTACTGAAAACAAGCTATTTTGTGTTTTAAGTTAGGTTTTGGTCATCTAGCAGTGCTTTTAGCTGATAAAGCGCATCGAGTGCTGCTCGTGGGGTTAGCTCATCGGGGTTAATTTCGTTAAG
This sequence comes from Halothiobacillaceae bacterium, assembly GCA_011380105.1. GTDB lineage: Bacteria > Pseudomonadota > Gammaproteobacteria > Halothiobacillales > Halothiobacillaceae > Guyparkeria. Next base: position 230 of record DRZW01000190.1, on the reverse strand, counting down.
TTGCTCGATGGCCGGGTGTATGGTGTTGGGTTCAGCTGGCGATTCATCGATCTGCATTTCAGCCGGGGCATCAAACAGGGGCAGTTGTGTGGTATTGGTCTGATTTTGTGCAGATTGCCATTCAAATGATTCCAGCAATCGGCGCGCCCGGCGAATCACCGGCGGAGGTAGCCCTGCTAATTTGGCGACATCAATCCCATAGCTTTGGTTGGCCGGCCCCGGTTTAACCC
>DRZW01000191.1 GCA_011380105.1 Halothiobacillaceae bacterium | reverse complement strand
GGGTGGATTAGACCGAGCGGGTGGCACGTTTGGTTTAATTTCAGTGCCAAGTTCGGCGGTGATTCCAGCCGCTTGGTTATCAAAGCTACAACTTTCACAAAAAACCGTGATTGTTATGTGGTTTGAGTGATTTGCGCCGGGTTATGGCATAATATTGCCCGATTTTATCATCCCGGCAGCTTAAGCTGTCTTAAATCCAATTTAACCCGAACAGGAGTAGAAACGCCCCATGTTCTTTATTAGTGATGCGATGGCCGAAGTCGGTGCTGCCGGCGAACCAAGTCTGATCGCGACCTTTGTACCGTTATTACTGATCTTCGCGGTGATGTATTTCTTGTTGATTCGCCCGCAAATCAAGCGCCAAAAGGAGCACAAAAAACTGGTCGAGGCGCTGGAGAAAGGCGATGAGGTGGTCACCAGCGGCGGTGTGCTGGGTCGTGTGACTGATATTGGCGATACCCTGGTCTTATTGGAAGTGGCGGATAACACCACCATTGTCGTACAGCGTTTTGCCGTCACCTCGGTGATGCCTAAAGGCACCATCAAAGATGCCCGCGAGCAGCCAAGCTAAGATACTGACCCAGACTCCGGTTTAGGTGTGAGGGCAGAGGGATGCTGCACACCACCGGCTAGACCGGTTGCCAAACCGGATTCGGCAACCCCAAAATATCCAAGGCATGCGTCCATGAATCGTTATCCATTATGGAAAAATCTGCTCGTCGTCCTCGTGCTGCTGGTGGGCTTTTTCTATGCCCTGCCAAACTTTTTTGGTGAGCAGCCAGCGCTGCAGATCAACCACCGCGATGGTGAGATCAGCCAGTCCGAGATCAACGAAGCGCTAGCGGCACTTCAGACCGAAAACGTGCCCTACGAGAGTGCCGAATTGGGGGCCGAAGGTGGCTTGATTCGTTTTAGCTCAACCGACGATCAACTGCGCGCTGTGGATATTGTGCGCGGTGCTTTGGGCAGCGGGTATACCGTGGCCATGAACCTAGCTCCGGCTGCGCCTAATTGGCTGACCCGTCTCGGCGCCTTGCCGATGTATTTGGGGCTGGATTTACGTGGCGGGGTGCATTTTTTAATGCAGGTTGACATGGATGCTGCCATCGAAACGGCATTAGAACGCCGTGTCGAAGGCATCCGTGCCGATCTGCGTGATGCGGGTATCCGCTACCTTTCTGCTCAAGTTGATGATGGCACTAAGATAGCGTTGCGGTTTGCTAATGCAGCTGATCGCGATCGGGCCTTGGATATTCTTGAGCGGGATTATCCTGAGCTTAATTTCTCTGCTGTCGAGATCGACGCAAACCCGTTCTTTATTGCCGAAATGACCGAAGACGGTGTCCTTGAAGAGCGCAATGCGGCACTTAAGCAAAACATCACCACACTGCGCAATCGGGTCAATGAGCTCGGTGTTGCCGAGCCGTTAATCCAGCAGCAGGGTGATGATCGAATTGTGGTCGAGCTGCCCGGTGTTCAGGATACCGTGCGCGCCAAGGAAATTTTGGGCGCCACAGCAACCTTGGAATTTCGCCTAGTGCATGGCACACCACGAGATTGGATAGATGCCGATGCCGATGGCCGCGTGCCTCCTCAGGCACGGCTGTACTACGAGCGGAATGGAGATCCGGTGCTGTTGCGCCGACAGGTGATTGTGACCGGCGACCGGGTGACCGGCGCCTCTTCGGGCTTTGATCAACAGTCGGGCTCCCCGGCGGTATTCGTCAACCTCGATAACCAGGGCGCGCGCCGCATGAGCGATATTACCGGCGATAACATCGGTCAACAGATGGGCGTAGTCTTTATCGAGCGGCGCAGTGATACGAAAATGGTCGATGGCGAATTGGTCACCGAAACCCGGATGGTAGAAGAGGTGATCAACATTGCCACCATTCGGGATCAGCTTTCCAATCGCTTCCAGATTACCGGACTGGGATCCTCGATGGAGGCTCGTAATCTAGCCTTACTGCTGCGCGCCGGGGCTCTACGTGCCCCGATGGATATCGTCGAAGAGCGCACCGTCGGGCCCAGCCTAGGAGCGGATAACATTAAAGCTGGTGTGGCCGCAGCAGTGCTCGGCTTTCTGCTCGTGTCGGTGTTTATGATCGTCTATTACCGTGTGTTTGGGGTGATTGCTGTGATTGCTCTGGTGACTAATCTAATTTTGATTGTCGCTGTGCTTTCGATGTTGCAGGCCACCCTGACCCTGCCGGGGATAGCCGGGATTGTGCTCACATTAGGGATGGCGGTGGATGCCAATGTGCTGGTCTTTGAGCGCATCCGCGAAGAGTTGCGCAACGGCATGACACCGCATGCGGCAATTAAGTCTGGCTATGAGCGGGCTTTTGCCACCATTTTGGATGCCAATATCACTACCCTGCTGGCTGCATTGGCGTTGTTTGCCTTCGGTACCGGCCCGGTTAAAGGGTTTGCGGTTACGCTTTCGATCGGCATTCTCGCCTCGATGTTTACCGCAGTGGTGCTATCGCGTGCGATAACCAACCAGATTTACGGCAAAAAAGCCCGTCTGGAAAAGATTGCTATCTAGTCCAATCCCGAGATCCGCCATTTAGGATGAGTTTATGAACCTGTTTCCGGTCGACGCTAAATTCGATTTTTTCGGCAAACGCTTTTATGCCTACATACTCTCAGCAGTGCTGCTTTTGGGGTCGGTGGCCACCTTGGCGGTGAAGGGGCTTAACTTGGGGCTTGATTTTACCGGTGGCGTGGTAGTGGAATTGGGCTATCCACAAGCCGCCGATCTGGATGAAATCCGAGATGTGCTGGCTGATATTGGCTTTGAAGAGGCCACGGTGCAGTACTTTGGCTCATCCAGAGAAGTCGTGATTCGCTTACCGCCGGCCGAGGAAGATCAGTCGCGTTTATCTGAGCAAGTGCTGGCCGCCCTGGCCGATGAAGCCGCTGGAGTGGAAATGCGGCGGGTTGAGTTTGTTGGCCCCTCCATTGGTGAAGAATTGTTCACCTCTGGTGGTCTGGCGGTGTTGGTAGTCATGGCCGGCATTCTGGTGTATGTGGGCTTTCGCTTTCAGACACGTCTGGCCGCAGGCGCCATTCTTGCCTTAGCGCATGATTTGATTATCGTGCTGGGTTTTATCAGTCTGCTGGAAGTGCGTTTTGATTTAACCGTACTGGCAGCCTTGTTGGCGTTAGCTGGGTATTCAATCAACGACACCATCGTTGTCTTTGACCGGATTCGTGAGAACTTCCAGAAAATCCGCAAAAAGGCAGAAGCCGAGATCATGAATATTTCTATTAACCAAATCATGCCGCGCACGGTCGTCACCTCGGGCACCACCTTCTTCACCGCGCTGGCGTTATTGATTTTCGGCGGTGAGCTTTTGTATGGCTTTGCGCTGACGTTATTGCTCGGGATTGTGCTGGGTACCTACTCTTCAATCTATGTCGCATCGGGGCTATCACTGGATATGGGGTTAAAGCGCCGCGATCTGTTAAAAATTACCGAGCGCAACCCAGAAGCCGAGCGCGAGTCGGTGCCATAGTCGGTAAAAATAAATAAACCACAAAAAAGGGGCTGATTTAAGCCCCGTTTGACATTTGGTTTTCAGATTTTGATTTAGTCGGTAGCCTGCTTAATGGTTTGCAGCATCTGATGGGTTAATTTCGGGTTGGCGGCAATAACATTGCCGGTTTTAAGATAAGAGTCACTGCCATCAGTATCAATAACCACCCCACCGGCCTCACGCACCAATAATGCGCCTGCGGCCACATCCCAAGGCTTCAGCCCGTATTCCCAGTAACCATCAAAACGACCACAGGCGACATAAGCCAAGTCCAACGCGGCCGAGCCAAAGCGACGTACCCCGGAAATCGGCCCGTAAAAAGCACTGGTGGTGTCAATAAAACGCTTGAAATTGCGATCCTGATTAAACGGGATGCCGGTAGCCAGCAGTGCACCTTCTAGTCCTCGGCGTTTGGTTACGCGGATGCGACGGTTATTGAGAAACGCGCCATTGCCGCGCTCTGCAACAAATAGCTCTTCGGTAACGGGGTTGTAGACCAGCCCGAGCAGCAATTTGCCTTGATGTTCCAGGGCTATTGAAACCGCGAAATGAGGGATGCCATGCAAGAAGTTTGTCGTGCCGTCGAGCGGATCGATAATCCAGCGGTAATCACTTTCCCCCTGACCCTGATCGCCGCTTTCTTCAGCCAAAATAGCATGATCCGGGTAGGCGCGGGTTAAGGTATTAATGATGCTGGCTTCCGCCTGACGGTCCACATCGCTGACATAGTCATTGCGTTGCTTGGATTCAATGGTTAAATCAGTGATGCGGTGGCGGTTGCGGTCAATGATGTCACCGGCAGACCTAGCTGCGCGCACCGCAATATTGAGCATGGGATGCATACCAAGAACCTTCCCGAAAAGTAAGGTGTTGACTGGAATTAGAGATCAATTATCCATCGCGTTTGGATGGGATTGGCGCGCATTTTACGGTAAAAATGGCTAATTACCTACCGCTTGGTGCTCCCCTTGAGTGATGCAATGCCCGTCCGGGGTGATCTATCAGGCATGATATTCTACTGGCATTAAATGCCCTTTTTGTAATGGCGGCGCGCTTTATCCGCCAAACAGACGGCCGTAAATCATGTATCCGGCGATGTAGGTGCCCGCAGTAGAGCCGAATCCGGCGAAAAAGAATACCAGCAATGTCCGGGAGACGCGGTTTTTCCACCAGCCTTTCCAATGCACAATGTCCGCGCGCAGCGCATTGAAATCAGCCACCCGGGGCTTACGGAAGTATAACTCTACCGCCCCGGCGACCATGCTTGCCCCAATAGTGGGGTTGAGTGAGGTCCAAGGTGCGGCAATAAAAGCGGCGAGAATGGTCATGGGGTGACCGCCGGCGATGACAACCCCCAAGGCCGATAGGGCGCCATTGATCAAAATCCAGTCCCAGAGCATTAGTTTGCCGGTCTCAGTGCTCTGCGAGAACCCTAGGGCAAACCCGATTAAGATAACGGCGACGATAACCCAAGGGATAAACTTCGGCCAGCGTGATTTTGGCGGCAGTGATTCGAGTTTGGCAATGGTGGTTTCTGGGGGTTCGCTGACTTGTTGCTCGGCTAAATGCGATCCCATGCCTTTTAAGTGACCGGCACCGATGACAGCGAGGATGTTTTTGTACCCACTATCAGCGGCTTCCTCGCGCAGACGAGCGGCCATATATTCATCGCGTTCAGCGATCAAGGGTTGATAGAGATCATCGTCGCGCTCTGCGAATTCAGCGAAAGTGGTTTCCAGAATATCGCCCTGCTTTAGACGCTCAATTTCAACCTCATCAACTTTCTCACGCGAAACCACCGAGCCGATTAGGCCGCTAAACAGACCGATACGACGCCACCAAGGCAGGCGGCGGTAAACACGCTTTAAGGTGATGCCAATGTCGCGGTCAATCAATAATACCGGCAGGCCACGCGCCAGCGCGCCGTCAATGGCCGCACGCATTTCCGCGCCCGGCTCAATACCAAACTGCTCAGCAATCCGCTGTTGATAAGCGCTTAGCGCCAGGCTGGCTGCCATCATGGTGGTGCGCCCCTGCTTGAAGACCTGATATAAATCCGTCTGTCCCCAGACATCCGGATTGGTCATTGCTTCATGACGAGCCGGGCAGAGTTCGATGGCAACAGCATCATAATGGCCCTGGTCGAGCAATAGCCTGACATCATCCGCACTTTTTTGGGATACATGCGCTGTACCCAATAAGGTGTAGCGCGTGTTATCGCGCTCAATCACGGCTATTGGGCCGGAGGGCTGGTTGTAGTTTGTCGCAATTGCGTTACTATCTAGATTGGACATAAGCCTTGGGTTTTAATTGGAATTATAAAGGAGCGTTGCTGCCCATGTATATTGCCATGAACCGTTTTCGTATCTGCCCCGGCAGTGAGCAGGAGTTCGAACAAGCCTGGGCCGAGCGTGATTCTAACCTCAAAAGCGTGCCGGGTTTTATTGCATTTCACTTGTTGCGCGGTGCAAGCACCGATGAGTACACGTTGTATTCCTCGCATGTGCTCTGGGAAAGCCAAGCACATTTTGAAGCTTGGACCCGCTCGGAAGCTTTTCGTGTCGCACATCGAAACGCAGGTAGCCGCAAGCATTTATATCTCGGTCCACCGCAGTTTGAAGGTTTTGAAGTGGTGCAGTCCGAATATATGCCCTGGGTCGCACTTACGCCAAATAAGGGTAGCTAAACAGCGAAAAATGGATCACATTGACCAGCCAGTGCAGTGCAATGGCGGGGATCAATGAGCCGGTTTTCCAGAACACATAGCCGTAACCCAGCCCAGCGATGGCGGCCACGGCAGCGAACTCCGGTCCGGCAAACGCCAGATGCGCGGCACCGAAAATGATTGCCGAAATCCACCAGGCATGAACCGACCCTAAGGGCTTTAAAATACGCCCCTGCAGAAAGCCGCGGAATAGAATTTCTTCGGTGATTACGGTGATTAAGTTCAGACCGGCAAAGATGAACAGCGCCTGGCTGGGCAGGCGCGGATCAAAGGCGATCAAGCCCAAAGCTATCCCGGCTGCGATGGCGCCGACCAGACTCCCTAATGCCACCAGCCAGACATCAACCCCCGCCTTGGGCGCAAGCTGGCCGATCAGTAAAGGCAGCCAGATGGTAATGATCAATAGCTGATCAAAATGCAGATACAGGTTAAACGAAGCGCAATCCGGGCAGAGCTGCCGCGATGCCCAGATTAACTGGCTATCAAAGCCGGGCCAGTAATGCAGGCTTAAGATAACCGCGGCAATAAAGCCGGTATAGATGCCAATTTGATGCCCTCTATGCCCGGTAATGCCCAACCAAGCGGCAATGAGCATGATCACCAGCGCGCTGATGGCCGGTGTGTCTACCCGTCCAAAGTGCCAGGCGCTGATAAAGCCTGCGCACCCCAATGCGGTCGCGAGCAGTAAAGTGTAGATATCCCCGGTTGTTCTCATGGTTGGTTAATGCCCTTGTTTTGCAAAATAGTCATGATAGCCGTACCACTGAACCCTGCAATGTGCAGTGCTGCTACTGGTGCAGATAGTCTTTACTGATGAGGGTTAAAAATGGCTGATGAGGGCTGTGGCAAATAAATTTAAGCGGTTGTTTTTATCAAAATAAACAGTAGACTGCCCGAAAACTGTGCTCGGCGTCATGTTCACCTACCCAACTGTGAGACGAGGTTTTATGACAGTAGCGGTACTACCAATGAATATTCAGGATTCGTTTGTTGCCCCGGAAACACCGCCGAAGTTGGAAGTGTTCACCGAGCGGCATTTGGAGCGGATTGAACAATTAAATCGGCTCGATGAGCAAACGCGTTTTGAGATGAAGGTCGTGGCCAGTGTGCTGCCGTTTCGGGTTAACCGCTATGTGATTGATCATCTGATCAATTGGGAAAATGTCCCTGATGACCCGATCTTTGCGCTTACCTTTCCGCAGCGCGATATGCTCGAGCCGGAAATGTTTGAACAAATGGCCCAGCTGCATCGAGATCAGGCGCCCAAGGCCGAAATCCAAGCGCTGGCCTGGAAGCTGCGCCATCAGCTCAACCCTCATCCGGCCGGGCAAATGGAACTAAACCTGCCGATGGTCGATGGCAAGGTAGTTGAGGGTGTACAACACAAATATCGGGAAACGGCGTTGTTTTTCCCCAGCCAAGGCCAGACTTGCCATAGTTATTGCACTTTCTGTTTCCGCTGGGCGCAGTTTGTTGGTGATAAGGATCTGAAAATCGCCTCCAAGGAGGCCGACAAATTACTGGCCTACCTCGCTGAGCATCCGAATATCACCGACCTGTTAATGACTGGTGGTGATCCTATGGTCATGAAGACCAAGCATTTAGCACCCTACTTGGAAGGAATGTTGGCACCAAAGTTGGCGCATTTGCAGACGATTCGTATCGGCACCAAGGCGCTATCGTTCTGGCCATACCGTTTTGTGACCGACCCGGATGCGGATGAGCTGCTGGATTGGTTTACCCGTCTGACTGATTCTGGCAAGCATGTCGCGGTGATGGCGCATATTAACCACTATCGGGAAATGCAAACCCCGGTATTCCGTGAAGCGGTGCGGCGGATTCGTGCTACCGGCGCGGAAATCCGCACCCAAAGCCCGTTAATCAAGCATATTAATGACGATGCGGCTGTGTGGGAAAAGATGTGGCGCGAGCAGGTGCGCTTAGGGATGATTCCCTATTACATGTTTGTTGAGCGTGATACCGGCGCGAAATATCGCTTTGAAGTGCCTCTAGCGCGCGCCTATGAGATTTACCGCGATGCGATCCGCAAGGTGTCCGGCTTGGCTCGCACCGCCCGTGGCCCGTCGATGTCGGCCGGCCCTGGCAAGGTTGAAATCCAAGGGGTGGCCGAAGTGCACGGTGAGAAAGTATTCGTGCTGCGTTTTATTCAGGGACGTAACCCCGAGTGGGCGCAGCGTCCTTTCTTTGCCCGTTACAGTGAAACGGCTACCTGGCTGCACGAACTGACCCCGGCTTTTGGTGAAAAGCGGTTTTTCTTTGAGGACGAGTTTGAGCAAATGAAAAGGTCGCGCGGGCTTGCGATGCTAGATACCGCCGAGGTTGGTGCTTGACCTTTTGTGAAAATAGCGCTAGTATTGCGCGCCTTTAACAAGTTCCTGCAAACCCGGCGCTCGTCGGGTTTCGCGCTATTCGAAATAACATAATCAGGTTTAATAACAATGTACGCAGTGGTCGTTACCGGCGGTAAGCAGTACCGCGTTGAGCAAGGCAGCAAGTTGCGCGTTGAGAAGCTCGCCGGCGAGGCGGGTTCTAGCGTGACGCTGGATGAAGTATTGATGATTGGCGATGGCGATGACATTAAAGTCGGCACACCTAAGCTTGACGGCGCCTCTGTAACCGCTGAAATCTGT
>DRZW01000189.1 GCA_011380105.1 Halothiobacillaceae bacterium | reverse complement strand
GATTATTGGTGATCAGTTTGAGCCGGTGCAGATGGAAAGTGTGCCGTTGGGCTGTGTGCGCTTTACCCGTGATTTCTTTGCTGATGGTCGGTATCGGGAATCCCAGCTACATCGTGCTGAACAGCGGGCAGAGTTGGAGTTGCTTAGTTATCAGTCGTCCTTTCGGGCCATGGGCTGGCATCGGGCGCTGGGCTCATCGGGCACAGCGCGATCCTTGGCGGCGGTGGGTGCGGCGAATGGCTGGGGGGATGGCAGTTTAACGCCGACGGTGTTAGATAAAATCCGCGAGGCTGTGCTTAAAGCGGGCAGTGAGAAAAAGCTCACCTTGCCGGGGCTGTCGGATGATCGCCGCCCGGTATTTGTAGGCGGCTTGGTGGCGATGCGGGCGATTTTTCAGGCATTGGAAATCGAACGCATGGATATCTCCGACGCGGCGCTGCGCGAAGGGCTGATTTTTGATTTTCTGGAACGCGAACGGTTCGATGACATCCGAAATCAGACGGTCAAGCGGCTACAAACTTTGTTTCATGTCGACCAGCCGCATGCCGATCGGGTGGCACAGACCGCCGCCATGCTTTGGGGGCAGGTCGCCGGGCAATGGCAAGAGGCAGAAGAAGATCAGGTGCATTCCCCCGTTAGTGCCTGGCTGGATATGGCTGCACGGCTTCATGAGCTGGGTTTGGCGATTTCGCATTCAGGCTTTCACCATCACGGTGCCTATGTACTTCGTGCTGCTGATATGCCGGGGCTGACCCGTGAATCTCAGCAGGTTGTGGCGAGTCTAGTACATGCGCATCGGCGCAAATTTAAACCAGCTCGGTTTGAGTCTATTGAACCGCACATGCAGGTTCTGGTAATGCGCCTAGCTGTTATTCTGCGTCTGGCGGTGTTGTTCCATCGTGACCGCAATGCACAGGCAGCCGTGCCGGCGGTGCAGTTAAGTGCACAGGGGAATAAGCTGCAATTGAGCTTCCCCGAGCACTGGTTGGCCCAGTACCCATTAACAGCCGCAGATTTGGAGCGTGAGCAGGATTATTTATCCGGCTGTGGTTTTACGTTGTCGTTCCGATAGCGTTCGTTTGTTTAACTCAGCAAAATCAGGAGTGCTATGCAGCAGATTAGATCTTTAATCATAGTGTGGCTACTTGTCGGTTTGTTCGTGCTTACCTCTACTGCTCAGGCCAAAAGTGTTGGCGGGCGCTATTTAGCGCATGGAGCCGGCGGTTGGAGCTGCGCGGATGCTTTGGCGGTGTATAACGGTAATAACCCGCGAAGCCAGGCCGAGCTAGATGGTTTTCTGGCCGGGTATTTCACCGCTGTGAATATCATAATTAACAACACCTATGATATTCTCGCCGGTGAGCGCCACACCGAGGCTAAAAGTAAAGTAATGGAGATATGTCGCGCTAACCCGGAGGACACCTTGGGGAATGCAACCGCCGCTTTCACCTCCGATGTCTACCACCGTCGCCACAGCTTACCGCCGGATTTACAAAACCGCAGGAGCCCGGATTAAGTAACCTATTTGCGTAGTTCTGGTGTTGGCTATATCGCCGTTTTACAGGCCGTTGGCTGTGGTTATCTTTAAGATCTGGTAATGCCCAGATTCACACAAACCCGGCTTTAATCGACTGGGTTTGTCTGGGCAGGCAGATTGGGTTGATTCAGACTGCATGCCTGCTTGTCTGACTGCTCGTTAGCTTCTCACTTGGTTGCCTTTCACCGCGCGGTGGATGACGTAATTACGACTTTGTTTGACCTTTTTATAGTTACCAAACTGCTGTTGCATGGTGCGTTTGAAGTACGCGCGCAGTCCGTTTATGGAAACAAACCAGACTGAGCCACCGGGTTTTAGTCCTCGGTAGGCGTCCTCGAGCATTATCGACCACATTTCTTTGCCAACCTTGGCTGGTACATTGGATATGACCGCATCAAATGTTTCGCCATTAACCGCAGACAGGCCGTTTGATAATATTGCCCGCGCGTTATTAAGCCGGTTTTGCTGCGCGTTTTTGTTAGCATAATCCACCGCAACAAAATCCTTATCGAGCATGATGATTTCACTCTGCGGATTTGCTGCGGCCAGTGACACCCCAATTGGGCCGTAGCCGCAGCCTAAATCAATAATACGCTCGCCAGGCTTGAATTCGGGTAAATAGCGCAATAGCAACTCGGTGCCTTCGTCGATTTCACGTGGTGAAAATAGCCCCCAGGTGGTGTTGAATACCAAATGTTGATCGCATAGCTGCGCCGGGAACTGAATATCCGCGCGGAGATTGTGGTTTTGGGGCATAGATTACTCTCTCGTTGTACGACAGTCAGCGCACAAGCCGCGAAGTTCGACTATTTCACTTTCCAAAGAGAAGTTGTAAGTCTGGCTAAGTTCGTGTAAGCGCGCGTGGGTTTGTGAATCGATGATCTCATCTATATCACCACATTCGGTGCAGATCATCAAAATAGCTTTATGTGGTTGTTGTGGATGAGTACAGCCGATAAAGGCGTTGAGACTTTCAATACGATGAATCAACCCGTGGGTCAGCAGAAAATCCAGCGCTCGGTAAACCGTAGGCGGTTTTACCGTCTCACCCTGAGTCGAAAGCCGGTTGATCAGATCATAAGCCTTGGTGGCTTCATGATTTGACCAGATTTCTTCCAACACAGCCCGGCGAGTTGGCGTCAACCGAACACCATGGGCGGCACAGATGGCTTCGGCTTGCTCTAACGCAGCGGTTTGACAAGCTTTGTGGTTGCGGCAACGGTTCATAATTTCTCAAGGGTAATTATTCGCCATTGTACCCCAAACCATATTAGCGGGACTAATGGTATGTTTGTGGCTATCTATCGGGTTTCAAACAATTAACCGCCCGCTTGATAAATAGTGCTGCCTTTTTGACCTGCTTTTTTCTCATCGCCGCAATCAGTGCCAGCGGTGCAACCCATAAGGATGATGTGAAACAGGGATCTAAATAGACAAACGGCAGCTGATGAAGGCCGCAGCTTTTTCGCATTTCTTATTGTGATACCGGTATTGTAGCCTCAGTGCCATGATCTATTCTTCACGAGCTTGTGGTAATCATAATGCCTCACAGCATGAAAACACTATGGATGCTAATGCCGAGAATGTGGATAGCGTGCAGGTTTTGAACTAAGCGGTAGAATGCTCAATGCGCCTAGAAGTGTGAAGCCAGAAAAAAGCCCCGCAGGAAAATTCCTAGCGGGGCTTTATATCATGGCCGAGCAAAATAGCTCTGATGCCTAATAGGCATAGTAGTTAGCCAGCGCTTTGATTTCCTCATCGGTTAGATGCTCGGCGAATTGGCTCATGCCCTTAGCAACATCATTATTACGGCTGCCATCACGGTAGGCCTTCATCGTGCGGATGAAATAATCTTCCGGGTTGCCGCGTATGGCAGGGCTTTCATTGATCCCGCCATTGCCGGCAACGCCGTGGCAGGCAGCACAAGGTGTGATCAACCGCTGTGGGTCACCTACTGATACCAGCGAGTGTGCTGGATGGTTTTTGTCGACCTCATCGTTCCCGGGCAATTCTTGTGCGGCATAGAATGCGGCCAGGTCGGCCATATCCTGCCGATCTAAGCCTTGCACGATGGTGATCATCACCATTGCACGTTCGTCTTCATGTCGACGACCATCCTGATAGTCAATTAGCTGCTTGTAGGTGTATTCGGCACGCTGACCGGCCAGATTTGGCCAATTATGTGTCATCGACTCACCCGCAGTGCCATGACAGGAGGCACAGAATGCATTGACGTGTAAACGCTCTCCTGCGGCTGGATCACCCTTGGGCATGGCGTTCATTTCAGCGCTCCAGCTTTGTGGCGTCCAGTGGACAATTTCCGGGTCGTGGCCTTTGGCCAGCGCCAGATTGGCGCAGACCCCTAGCGATAATGCAGCGGCTAATGGCACGCTTAGCTTGAACAATTTATGGTTAAGCATTGTATTACCTCCGTTCACATGTAGGCGACCCAGAGGCCAAACCCAAAATACTGGAGAATCCAAATCGCAACAGTGGCGATTGCGAAATTGCCCAGTCGGTTGACTGCAGGTGACGGGGTATACATACCTTTAGTCTGACCGGCCTTCCAGGCTACAGTGACCAAATAACTCAATACAGCGCCGCCCATGACCACTAGGGTGATGATAAACAACAGCGTGCTGTACCAATCCATATGGACTTTGTAGTCCAGCGGGTTGTAACCATGGACACCAAAGAGCGTCTGCCAGCGCACCGCTTCACGCATAATGGCAACCACCAGCCCAGCGATAATGCCGACGGCAAAGGGAGCATAACCCCACAGACCGGTGTCGAGCTTACGGGCGATTAGCATCGGGAAGGCGACAGCGGCTGCCAGTGCCAGAATGGTCAGTACCGGCCAGATACTGGTGGCGAAGCTGGCGATATTCTCTGGCAGGGTTAACATCCAGGCAATAAAGAACACCAGAGAAATCACCCCACCAATGCTGCCCAAGCTGGCCGCTAAGCGCTTGAGGAAGTCCAGGTACTCGGCATTTTCATTCTCACGCGCCATGAGATAACGGCGATAGGCATACAACCACAGCCCGATCATCGGGGCAGAGAGGGCAATGAAAAAGCCAAAACGCCACAGGTTAAACTCATGGATTGAGCGGCCTGACGGATCAATTATACCGCCGGGAGCATACCACTCCATCCATTTTTCTGGATGCAGCATCTGCACCGCCAAGGCGTGCATAATAAAACCGACCACAAGAAACAGGGCAATGGCTAAGATCATCGAACCGGGACAGCGGGTTTTTTCTACCTCCGCCATGGATTTATTCATGACATAAAACGCAAACAGCGCTACCGCACCGATGATCAGGATGATAATAAAGCCAATCACCCACCAAGCGGAAAGTACGTTCGAGGTGTACCAGAACGGGTCGTAAATGACCTGGACAAATAGTAGTGGTGCAACACCGAAGACAATCGCTACAGAGATGGCTACCTTAGCGGTATTAACCATCGCTGCAGCTAACCGCCGCCAGTGAGACTGCGACGAGAGCGAGCCATAGATGGCGAGTGCTGAGCTACCGAGCAGCACATGCACCGCAACGATATGCATCGCCCAAGTCAGCACCCCGAGTACTAAGAACATTAGTGGGTGTGAGGGCACACCCAGTGGGTCTCGTAAGGCATATAGCATTTCAGTTTCCATAACCCTTACCTCCTCTTATTGCGCGGATAAGCGCGTGTTTTCTTCGGATGCGGCGGCTTGTCGTGTTTTTTCATTAACATAGCGCGCTACGACTTCATCGTCATTCAGGCTGGCGATGTACAACGCCATGGCTTCGGCCTCATCATCTTTCAGCGGCACCTTCGGCATGTACATGGTGTTGCCAGTGGCAATCGCGCCAACCAAATAGGTCTTAATGCGCTCAATATCGCTGATGCCGCCAAAGTAATTCACCAGCGGACGCATGCCAGTTTCAGAGAGCGAGTGGCAGTTGGCGCAAGCGGTCAATGTCAGGGATTGACCCACGTGAATGGCATTGTGTGGGTTAATCTCCCGCTGATTTTCCGGCCAAAATACGTGCGCACGGGTGAAGCCTTTTTCTTCCAGTAATGGAATTTCAGACTTCACATCCATACCGGGCACGTCACGTCCGATAACTTGGTTGGAGTAGAGATATTGACCAGCGATCCAGGGCTTGCGAACGGTTTCACGAACTGTCTCCCCTGGCCACAGACCCAATACCAAAATCGCCATAGTGGCAATGCCGGCAACGGAGGCGGTAACCACCCGTGGGCTCATCAAGGTGACGATGAAGTAGGCCATAATAGCCGCTAGAACAAAAAGTACCGCTGGAGTGAAGTAATCCGGCAGGCGGTTTGCCATCAATACGTTGGCAACTTCCGGCAGAGTGCTCAAATACCAGGGGTACATCGCCATACCGATGATTGTAGAGATAATGCCAATTACGGCTAGACGACGTAACAGCCAGCGCTTGAACTCTTTGTCTTTTAGCCCAGCAGCCACGATACCCCCGACCACAGCGGTCATGGTGAACATAAACGCGGTGCGAATGGCGAGTTGTGCGAAGGTATTAGGGCCATAGAAGCCGTATAGATAACCACCCTCGGTAAACCACTTCTCGTGCCCAGGCCACATCATGAACGAGAGAATACCGACAATGGCTAGCATGGTGGCATAAGAGGTCAGACCGAAGATTACGGCAATTTTAAGGTGGGTCTGCTGGCTGACCTTGCCGACCAGATAGACCAGCATGTAAACGGCTACTACCTCGATCACAAAGAACACCCACTCGGTGGCCCATTTCCAAACAAAGTTGTGGATCAACGCCGAGATACCGTTGGGTGAGCCGACCGTGGTGGAATACCAAATGCCTGGCCCGGTAATTGACCCAAGAATATACGAGAAGACCAACAGGAACAGACCGTACTTTTTAATAAAGTCAATCAACTCCGGACGATCGTCTCGATAACCAATATAGGCAAGAAAAGCAAACAGGATGGCAGCACCGACGGCGGTATGCGAGAACAACACATGAAGGGTGGCGATTATGCCAATAACCCAACCGCTGCCAATCCCAGGCTCATACCAAGTAGGGTATAGACCTAACATATCCATTACGGATACCTCCTCTGGATTGTGTTTAGTTAAATGTTTGTTTTAAAAAGCAGTCGCTGTCAGCAAGCGGGGGCGGGCAGCGCTGCGGATGGGTGTCTAATAGCTAGTTTAGCCAAAGACATCCTTAGTGAAGGCTTTCATCCAGGCCTGCTGGTAGGTTGCTGCCATGGAAAACATATGCGGTTCGGCGTCAAACGGCAGATAGCGTTGCGCATCCACGCGGACAATCTTGCCGTCTTTAACCCGAAATACATCGGCGACAAACATGCCATAGTCAGTGTTTCCCGCCAGTGCATAACAGGTGTTCTGGTAGACTGGTGTTTGTATTTCACCGCCGAGCAGCAATGCTTTTAATTGCACAGCCAACACTTTGCCCTGTGAGTTAGCAGCATAACCGGATTTTGGCATTGCACCGGCAATGCAGGCATCGCCAATCACATGCACATCAGCGTGGCGCGTGGACTCAAAGGTGATCGGGTCAACCGGGCACCAGCCAGTTTCATCGGCCAGATCATTTTCCAGGGCGACGCGGCCGGCTTTAAGCGGTGGAATGTAATTGATCATATCCGCTTTAAAAGTACCGGCACCTTCGGTCTCCACAATCATGTTCTCAGCGTCAATGCGGGTGACTTTGCCCCCCATCACACCCATGATCCAATCAACCTTCGGTTCGCCTTCATGATGCTTAAAGGTAGCGAGCTGCTCTTCGGTGTACAACCCCTTCGCTTGCTCTGGCAGGTTGAATTTATACAAGCGGTTCCACGCCTGCAACATGGTGACATCGGTTGTAAAGCCGTTTTTAGAATCCAGAACAATCACCTTGGCGGCATCATCACCACGCTCTTCTAACCACTGGGCTAACAGGCCGGCACGCTCATACGGTCCCGGCGGGCAGCGGTACGGGTTGGGTGGCGGCACAACAATGGCGGTGCCATTTTTTGGCATGGCTTCTAATTGTGCTTTAAGGGTTAGTAGATCCTCACCCGCATCCCAGCCATGAACAATACCCTTAGCACGGGCATCGGCTTCGCTGTCAAGCCCTTCAATTTGCGAATAATCAAAGGAAATACCCGGTGCGACCACCACACGGTCGTAGCTGACTGTCCGGCCACCAGCGGTGTGAAGTTTATGGCCGGCATGGTCAATCACGGTGACCGTATCGTGGATGAACTTCACGCCATACCTATCGCGCAGATTATCGTAAGAGATGGTGATGTCATCCATGGTCTCGTGACCAGTGATCACCTCACTTGAGCCGTACGGACGCTGGTATTTAGTTTTCGGTTCGATGATAGTGACATCAATCGAGGGGGCGTAAATTTTTAAGTACTTAGCCAATGTCGCCCCACCGACACCGCCGCCAACAACGGCGACATGAGGGTTTTTCTGCGCAAAAAGCGGGGCTGAGCCGGCAGCAGTGCTACCTGCAGCAACGGTGGCGCCGAGCGCTTTAAGAAACGTACGACGATTCATTTTGCTCATAATCTACTCCTCGGAAATAAAGCCTTTAGCGGGGCGTTCTTTGGGGAAGGCGGCAAAATAATCTGCCATTGCCTCAATCTCTTCATCGGAGAAGGCAAGCGCCAGTGGCCCCATCAAGGTGGAAGGACGGCTTCCGTCAGCAAACATTTGCATTGCAGTAATAAAGTGCTCCTTATCCATGCCCGCCAAGGGAACGTAAGCGGAGTCTTCGATATATCCCTGCGTGCCATGACAGCCGGCACAGGTTTGTGCGGCCATCTGGCCGGTAAGCCCTGCTGAAAGCTCACTGGCGTTGGCTGTGAAAACGCTGCCAGCGCTTACGGCGGCTAGTAGTGCCAGCGGGAAGATGCGTTTTGTTCGCATAGCTGTTTTACCTCTGTCATTAAAACCAAAACCCAGAATGCCTTGGTGCTCTTTTATGGTCTTTACCGCTTCTAATACGGCATTATTTACATATAGCGACAAATACTATATAGCATTAGTTTCATGGATTGCTAGTGTCGTTAAGCTGTGAATTGCCTACAGCGTGGGATCTCGCGCAGTTGTAAATGAGAATTCAGAGGGGGTGATTGGCGTTGATCACCAAGAAAACCGCAGGGCTACAGGGTTTGGCGGTGTGGTTGTTCACAGAGGCGTGTTAAGCAACGACATAGGGTAGCAATCGGAATCATTAATAAATTTTATCCCTTGTTTGGTTTGTTCAGCGCACAAAGTGCGGTATGGCCATCGGTAAACCTTAGGATTTGACCGGACCACTCAGGAAATAGACGATCACACCAGTAGCGAAGGGGGGTGATGTTATCTGGCTGGTGGGCGGTGGTATGGTCTTCAGGGCGGGTGTTTAGAAACACAGCATCCAGACGCAGGCCGCGGTTCAGGATGATCTCAATCGCGCTAAGGGTTGCGCTAATGGTGCCGAGTCGGTCGGGGGTGACCAAGATGACCGGAAGTTGGCAATATTCGGCTATATC
>DRZW01000169.1 GCA_011380105.1 Halothiobacillaceae bacterium | reverse complement strand
GCACGGAATCGGCCAAATTCGTCTCAAGACAAAGTGCGTTATTGCGTGAAAAAAAACCGCATTAATATGTATCTTTTAAGTTGAAAATACATCGCAGATCATCACGCTGCAGGCAGTTTTTGCTGTTTTCAAAGCCTTAGTTGACATTAATTTGTGTGCATTGTGATTCGATGAGCTTACCTGAAGAGCGGACCTCACCGGCTTCTTTGCGCAACTTATCGTCCCGTTTTGCAAGGCGCTGTTATTCACCGGAGGAATTGGTTATGGCGCGGTCTGCCACACGCTCACCTTCAATGGCTTGATTGTTTGCTGGACTCTTTCGGGGGGTCTTTGGCAATGTTACTGATCGTAGCGCGATTATCTCGCTAGCCTCAGCTATGAAAATGGCCGTTTCGTTTGCTTGCGCGAATCGGTGATTAGCCTATCAGCACTTTGGGCTTGTCTGTCATCGCCGCTATCGCCGACTAATAGTGATCAGATCTGGCTGTGGGGTTGTTTGTTATTGAGAACCGTTCTCGGCCTAAAATACGTTTACCGCTTAATGGTGGTAAACTGCTTGTCATAAAGTTTCGTATTGCATGAGCGTTATTGCTTAATCGACTGGCAAAAGGTTTTCATATCAGGTCATTATCAAGAGAACTTCATAGATTTTGAACGAAACATCAACATCAGCACAATCAGGTTCGGTTCCCGCGCAGGCCCGGATTATTGATTTGGCGGAGCACGGGATTACCGCAGATAAGATTGGTGAAAATGCCCGCTGGGTGTTAACCCGCCTTGAAGAGTCTGGCTTTGAGGCCTATGCCGTTGGTGGCTGTGTGCGGGATTTGCTGTTAGGTCGGAAACCTAAAGACTTCGATATCGTCACCAATGCCCGCCCGGAGGAGGTTAAGCGGCTATTTCGTTTTTCACGGATTATCGGTCGGCGCTTTCGGATTGTGCACGTCATCTTCCACGGTGAGGTGATTGAAGTCACAACGTTTCGTGGCGGCGATGCCGATCAGATTGCCCGCGGTTCTGAGGGGATGATAACCCGCGATAACGTTTTTGGGCGCATCGATGAAGATGTATTTCGGCGTGATTTTGGTTGTAATGCGCTCTACTACCACCCAGGGCGCGAGCAGATCGTCGATTTTGTGGATGGTGTTGCTGATATTAATGCCCGCCGCCTGCACATGATCGGCGATGTAACCACCCGTTTTGCCGAGGATCCAGTGCGGATGCTGCGTGCAGCCCGCTTTGCGGCCAAATTAGACTTCAAACCCACCGCCGAGGTTGAGCGGGGTGTTCGCCAGTGTCGGGATTTGTTAACCCAAGTTGCTCCAGCGCGCTTATACGATGAGACGATCAAGTTGTTGCAAGGTGGACAAGGCGTTGCCTCTTTGTTTTGGTTGCAGCGTTTGGATTTGCTCGAACCGCTATTCCCAGAGTTAGATCAGGCTTTAAAAAAGCAGCCTGAAGGGATAGAGCGGGCGTTAATCGACGGGGTATTGCAGGCAACCGATAATCGGGTCGCCAATAATCTTCCGGTTAATCCCGCGTTTTTATTAGCGGGTTTGTTCTGGCGAAGGCTTTGTGCCGCACGGGAGCACTGGCTAGTTCAGCGTGTGCCCCCCGATGATGCCTTGATTCTTGCCGCTGATGAAGTGCTGGCCCAAGCGGCTCGTAACGTGATGATTCCTCGCCGTCTGGCTGATATCATCCGCTCAATCTGGGCGCTGCAGTCAGAGTTAGAGCATCATTGTGGTCAGACGGGCCAACGTTGGCGAGTGGTTAATGCCGATAACCACACCTCGACCATGCCGCCTGAGAATCTCACCGAAGCTAAGTGGTTCCGCGCTGCAGTCGATTTTTTATGTCTGCGTGCACAGGCGGGCGAGTTGAGTGAGTCGGTCTGTTCGTTTTGGCGCCAATACGCACCAGAGCGCGGTGCACAGGATGAGCCGGTAGTCGCTGCGCTCACCGCTGAAGACTTTGGAAAAGGCAAGCCGCGCCGGCGTAATCGCCGAAGATCTCGTCGTCGGGGGTAGTGACATGAACGCAAGTGAGGCTGACAACCAAGCGGTTTCAACAGCGTTTATCGGATTGGGGAGTAATCTGGGCAATCCGGTAGCTCAGTTAGAGGCTGCGGTAAACGCGTTGGCGCAATTACCGGGGGTGGCACTGCGGGATGTGTCAGGATTGTATGCCAGCCCGCCGATGGGGCCACAAGATCAGCCCGATTACATCAATGCAGTCGCCTGTATTGCTACGACATTAACACCCGTTGGCCTGCTTTCCGGATTAAAAGCACTGGAACGGGCTTCCGGGCGTTTGGTTACCCGACACTGGGGTGAGCGCATCCTAGATCTGGATATACTGGCGTACGCCGAATGCGTGCTGGCAACCCCGGAGTTAACCATCCCACATCCAGGCATCAGCCAGCGTCGCTTCGTCGTCGAGCCTTGGCTGGAAATCGCCCCCGATGCTCGCCTGCCTGATGGCACAAAGGTGGCCGAGCTTGCCACTGGCCTGACCGACCATCCATTGCGTTTTGTCAAACAGCTAGATCTGTCGGATTTATCAGGCGAAACCCATAAAAGCGATCATGAAATTGTTAAGGCCGATCGCAGCAGCGGGGGATTGCTATGAGCATACCAGCTCTATTGCAGAAAAAACGCCAAGCCGAGCCGATTAGTATGCTCACCGTCTACGAAGCGGGTTTTGCGCGTTTGGCTTACCGTGCGGGTGTGGACGCCTTTTTGGTCGGTGACTCTTTAGGCATGGTGGTTCAGGGCGCTCGCGATACCTTAAGCGTTCGTGTTGATGATATTGCATATCATTGCCGCTGCGTTCGCCAAGGTGCGCCCGAAGCTTTTATTATTGCAGATGTGCCGTTTCTGGCTGATGCGGATCGCAGCACCGCACTACAAACCGCAGCCTCGCTCATGCAGCATGGCCAGGCCGATATGATTAAAATTGAAGGCGGTAGTGAGAAAGCAAATTTAATTGCCTCGCTAGCGGCTGCTGGTGTGCCGGTTTGTGGTCATGTTGGGCTGCTGCCGCAACGCGTGCGTTATGAGGGCGGTTATCGCGTCCAAGGGCGAGAGCAAAACGCATTTGAACAAGTAGTCGCCAACGCGCTAGCGTTGGAGCAAGCCGGTGCGAAGATGGTGGTGATTGAATGTGTGCCTGCTGCGTTGGGTCGAGCGGTCAGTCAGGCGCTGAGCGTGCCGGTCATTGGCATCGGGGCGGGGAGTGAGGTGGATGGTCAGGTGCTGGTAATGCATGATCTGCTCGGTATGACCGATAATCCACCGCGATTTGCCCGGGATTTTCTAGTTGGGCAGAGTTCAATCGAAAATGCTTTCCGCGCCTATGTCAGTGCGGTAAAAGAGCGTACCTTCCCCGCAGATCAGGAGATGTTTTCTTAAATGCAAATTCTAACGTCCCGATCGCAACTTAAAGCTTGGCGTGATGAGCATCGGCAGATTGTGCTTGTGCCGACCATGGGTAATCTCCATGCCGGGCATGCCGCACTGATCGAACATGCCAAGAGCAAACAATGCCCGGTGGTGGTCAGTATATTTGTAAACCCCACCCAGTTTGATGACCCAGATGATTTAGCCCGATATCCGCGTACTTTCGACCAAGATTGTGATTATCTACGCAGTTTAGGTGTGGACGCCGTCTTCGCCCCCGATACCGATTTACTGTATCCGGAAGGGACAGAAGACAGCTTACGCATTGATGTCGGCTCAATAGCGCATCGTTTTGAAGGGGCGATTCGACCGGGCCATTTTTCCGGTGTGGCCAGCGTGGTTGCGCGATTGTTCTTATTGGTAAAGCCGGACTATGCTGTGTTTGGCGAAAAAGACTATCAGCAATGCCGCGTGATTGAGCGGCTGGTGCAGGCGTTATCATTGCCGGTGGCGCTAGAATATGTAGAGACCGTTCGTGAGAAAAGTGGTTTGGCGCTGAGCTCACGAAACCGTTTTTTAAGTACCAAGGCACGCAATACCGCCCCAGTTTTATATCAAATATTAAAGCGGGCCGCTGCACAACTACGGCAGCAGCAGCCCGTCGAGGCCGTTCTAGCAGAAAGCCAACAGCGATTAGAGCAGGTTGGTTTTGATGTTGATTATTTCACTTATGTAGATGCAGATACGCTGGAGCCAAGCCACTTGCCGCTTGCTCATGGGCGAATACTGGCGGCTGCTCGATTAGGCTCGGTTCGTCTGCTGGATAATCACCCTGTTTAACTACTAAATAGGCACTTTTGAAGAACAACCCACCGACCCGGTCAGTACCGGGCTTTGAGTGTAAGCCATGAATCCGAATTACCTTGATTTTGAACAACCGATTGCCGAACTAGAAGCAAAGATCCGTGAGCTGGAGTTGATGCACAGCGACGAGTCTCTAGACTTGGGTGAAGACATAAAACGGCTACAGGAAAAATCCACGGAACTGACTCGGCAGATTTTCAGTAAGCTGGGTGCCTGGCAGATCACTCAGCTAGCTCGCCATCCGCAACGCCCCTATCTGACCGATTACCTGCCCCATCTGGTAACCGACTTTCAGGAAATGCATGGCGACCGTGCCTTCGGGGATGATGGGGCAATTATTGGTGGCTTGGGCCGGCTGGATGGTCAGACAGTGATGGTGATTGGTCAGCAAAAGGGTCGTGATACCAAAGAGAAAATTCGCCGTAACTTTGGTATGCCCCGGCCGGAGGGCTATCGGAAAGCCAAGCGATTGATGGAATTAGCGGCAAAATTCTCCGTACCGATACTCACCTTCATCGATACCCCGGGGGCTTATCCGGGCATTAACGCCGAAGAGCGTGGCCAGAGCGAAGCCATTGCTCGAAACTTGTATGTCATGGCAGAACTGCCGGTGCCCATCATTTGCACTGTCATCGGTGAGGGTGGTTCTGGCGGTGCTCTGGCTATTGGCGTGGGGGATCACCTGATGATGCTGCAATACAGCACCTACTCGGTCATCTCCCCGGAAGGCTGTGCCTCGATTCTGTATAAAAGCGCCGAAAAAGCCCCTGAAGCTGCAGAAAGTTTGGGCGTGACGGCTAACCGTCTTTTTGAATTGGGTCTAATTGATGAGATCGTCCCTGAGCCTTGCGGCGGTGCGCATCGTGATCCTGAGCAGATGGCCGCTGTGCTCAAAGCACGGCTCAAAGCAGCATTAGAAAGCAAGCAAGACCTGTCGCCGGAAAAACTGGTTGCCGAGCGCCAAGAGAAGTTCGCTCGATTTGGTCGCTACGAAATTCGGTGAGTGCATCGCTACCTGACCTGCCGCCTGATTCCTATCAACAGCTTCTCAAACACACAGCCGGGAGCAAACCGGCTGTGCTGTTGGCTGCATCAGGCGGTGGTGATTCAGCCGGAGCGGCACAGGCGTTAGCCCATTGGCGCGATTTGGGCTGGCTGGCCGATTTGCGAATGTATTGTTTAGATCATCAACTGCACCCGAAATCAGCGCATTGGTGTGAACTCGCTTGCCGTCAAGCCAATGATTTAAGCATTGCATGTCAAACTGAGCAATTGCCTGCGGGCTTGCAGGCACAGTCCGGTTCGTTGGAAGAAAATGCGCGCAATGCACGCTATAAGCACCTGTTTGCCGCCCTTAAGGCATTAAATGCGACTGCTGATGGCATTTGCTGGGTTTTGGTGACCGCGCATCACCGTGATGATCAGGCCGAAACGGTGCTGCTGAACTTATTGCGTGGTTCGGGCACTCGGGGTTTGCGGGCTATGTTGCCGGTTAGCCAACGTGCCGGCGCACTTCACTGGCGGCCTTTTTTAAACGTGCGCGGAGCTGAGCTTAAATCATGGGCACAGGGATGTGCGGTGGCTGATGATCCTAGCAACCGTGATATCCAATATCGGCGTAATTGGATTCGACAACGCATCTTGCCGGCCTTGACACAAGAGGTTGGATGCGCAGTGGAGATGCTGGCATTGACAGCACAGCGCGCGGCTGATGAACAGGCATTGCTTGTAGAGCTCGCCGCCTTGGATGCCACCGATTTAAACGAGCAGGCCGGGGCTGACTGCTGGCAAAACCCGCTTTGCTGGTCAGCACGGATGGCGGGCTTATCGCAGGCGCGCAGACTTAATCTGTTGCGCGCCTTCATCAGCGCCCATGGTGTGCCATTACCGCCTAGTACTAAGCTTGCCGACTTTTGTCAGCAGATGGCGACGGCGGCGACTGATCGCTTGCCGCGTTTGGTCTGGAATGGGGCAGAGCTGCGGTTTTATAACCAACGGGTGTATCTGATCACATCCTTGCCTGATACGCCCATGCCCAACTTAGTTTGGCCGCAGCAGGATGACTCTTTGCTGTACGGCCCGTGGCTTTTCCAGCGTCAGCCCGGTGGTTCGGTCAGCCCTCGCGGTAAGCCGTCGGCTGAGTGTGCAAGCGATGAGTTGCGGGTGTTAATCCGTGCTCAGCGCACATCGGGCTGGCAGATGCGGGGATTATCCAGTTATGATCGCTGGCCGTTGTTGAATCGGGACGGGCATAAACCGCTGCGTAAATTCTTGGCTGAGCAAAAAGTGCCGCCTTGGTGGCGGGATCGTGCTCAGCTATTGATTATTGATGACCAGCCCGCTGCTGTCTGGGTGGAGCACCATGCTTGGGTTAGCCCGGCATTTGCGATTCGCTCGGAAAATCAACAGGCCGGCTGGGTTATAAGCCGACAGACAAGCTCGGATGATGCGATTTCAAAGACGCTTGTTTAGAAGTCTTCCAGATTGGCATCCGGATCCCAACCGGCATCACGTGCGCGTTTAACGCCTTTTTCATATTCAGCGCTGTGTTTTGCACGTAAATCATCGGGCAGGCGACTGGGGATATTGCCGTGCTTGTCCCATTCGGCAGCGACCTGATTAACCAGCGTCTGCATCCGGTCCATTTTCCAGCCAGCACAGGTTTCATCGGGGTCAATTAAGCCAAATACCCTAGCATCCATAACGACCCGACCATAGTAGGTCATGCCACCGTCCTGATCGTTTTCAAGACCGACGTAGCTATCGGATTTGGTTTGTTGCACTAATTGCTCCTGTGTTTATTCGGATTCATCAAAGCGGTTTTCCACCAGTTCGACTAAGGTAGAGAGTGCTTGTTCACACTGCTCGCGTTCCGGGTGCTCACAGCAGATAGTGATGGTTTTTTCATAGGCCGCTGCGAGCATCATCAGGCCCATGATCGATTTGCCGTTAACAACCCGGTCGTTAAATTCGACTGAGATATTACCAGGGAACGGATCGGCTGTCGCTGCAAAACGGGCTGCAGCACGGGCGTGGAGTCCGCGACGGTTACAGAGGGTGACCGATTGACAATGCTTTTGGTTTTCTTCTTGCATCAACGACTGCCTTGGATAATGCCTTCACGCCCCCCGAGTGCTGCGCGCTGAGTGATGTCTTCCAACGGCAGCCGGGGGTAATTTAATGCGCGCACCAGCATGGGCAGGTTAACGCCAGATAATACTCGAACCTTGCGCCCTTCTAGCCGGTTGGCGATGTTTGAGGGGGTGGAGCCGTACATGTCCGTGAGCACCAAAACACCATCACCGTCATCGAGTTCACGCACGCGCCGACGCGCACGGTTGAGCAGGTTTATCGGGTCATCGTCCTGACGCACATCAATTTGTTCCACCCGGGTTGGGAGGCTGCCGAGCATATCAGTGGCAGTCTCAACCAGCTGTGTGCCAATATCGTTATGGCAGATTAGTAAAATGCCCACGCTCATTAGGTGCTCACTTCTGGTTCTAGTTCCGATTCAGAATGAATTGCTGCGCCATGATAACTAAAAATCGATCCAATCAGGGGAGCTTTTATTAAAAACACTAGCTAAGGTCACGATGACGCATTTTAAGGCTAGAAAATCGGGGTTTTAGATCATGATATAGCTGTTCGGTAAGGTAGACCGAGCGGTGCTTGCCGCCGGTGCAACCGACCGAGCAGGTAATGTAACTGCGATCGGTTGCCGTCATTAAATCCAGTTGATTGCGAATAAACGTGACTAACTGCCCGCGGGTGCGATGTGTAACTGGATGTTGCTCTAAGTAATCGATCACCGGCCGATCTAGCCCGGAAAGAGGGCGTAGGTTCTCGTTCCAGTGTGGGTTGGGTAGATAGCGGACATCGAATAATAAGTCCGTATCCAGTGGAATACCGTGCTTGAATCCAAACGACTGCAAAAGAATATTCGGGCCGGATAGACCGCCCTGATTGGTAACACGGGCGCGTATCAATTCGCGCAATTCATGAACTGTGGTGCGGGTGGTGTCGATTACGAGATCTGCTTGTTCCACCAATGGTTCGAGTAAAACCGCCTCGGCCTCGATAGCCTCAGATATATTGCGGGTAGAACCGGCTAAGGGGTGACGGCGACGGGTTTCGCTAAAGCGGGTAATCAGCCGCTGGTTTTCCGCTTTAAGGAATACGCTGCGAATGGCAATTTCACGCAGGTTCTCTTGTAAGCGGAGTAATTGCTCAGGCAACGCGCTTAACGTCGGCTGAGGCGCGCGGGCATCAATGGCAATGGCGACACCAGGGGCGTGGATTTCACCCTGTTCGATGAGCTTTAGTAAGTCGCCAATCAACGGGGTGGGGAGGTTATCAATACAATAGTAGCCATTGTCTTCTAGTGCTGCAAGGACAACCGATTTACCCGAACCCGACTGGCCGGTCACGATGATGATTTGTTCAGGTTGTGTCATGTTATTGACCGCGGTTGTTGTTCAGCCGAAGGACCAGTTGCTCTAGCAACAGACAATTGGTGAGTAAATCACCGTTTGCAGGTAAAGCATAGCCCGGTAAAGTTTGTTCAGCAAAATTAACGCTAAGAATTTGGCCGCGGTGGCGGCGTTGCGCGTCTACTGAGATAGGCTGTTTTTGCCAAAAAGTTTGATCCAGCCAGATGGTCAAATCGATTCTGATCTGATCCTGTTTGACCACCTGTTGCGGGCTGAACAGGCCGATATCGCGCTGAGCCATGATGGGTGCGCTATCGGGTCGGCTGGCGATGATCTTCTTATTCTCTAATTTCAAAAAAACCAGATCATCGGCAAATAGGGCATGACCACGGTCAATCAGCCCTAGTGATAAACTGCTTTTGCCACTGCCAGGTGGGCCTGCTATCAACACGCCGCGCCCAAAAACCACAACAGCCGAGGCATGGCTGTCTGGCGTCAAGCTTAAGGTTTGCAATCTTAGGGGGTTTTTGCGGTTTGTTCGATGGGTTTTAGCCATTCCACCATCAGCG
>DRZW01000159.1 GCA_011380105.1 Halothiobacillaceae bacterium | reverse complement strand
TTGAAACCTCGGCCTGATCGAGCGTGGCGATGGCTTTTTCTGTAGTGCCACCGGGCGAACTGACCCGGGCGCGCAAGGTAGCCGGGTCATCTGAAGAACTTAACGCAAGTTTAGCCGCCCCATAAACCGTCTCTAAGGTAAACACCCGGGCATCGGCCTCATCCATGCCCAGCGCGGTGGCCTTCGCCATCATCGCCTCCATCAGATAAAACACATACGCAGGCCCACTGCCGGAAACGGCGGTGACGACATCCAGCAAGTTTTCATCATCAAACCACTGTGTCAAACCCACCGATCGTAGTAATGATTCGACATCATTTTTATCCTGCTCAGATACATTAGCCGGGGCATATAGTCCGGTTGCACCGCTGTTGACCAGCGCAGGGGTATTGGGCATGGCTCGCACCCAGTTTTTATGCTGGTTTAACCAACGAGAAAAAGCCGAACCGGGAATCCCTGCGGCAATGGAGACCAGTAACTGTTCAGGCTGAATGCTGCCGGCTAGATCCTCGGCCACCTCGCGCATAACCTGGGGCTTTACGGCCATCACCACGATACCGGCACCGGTGATCGCTTGATGGTTATCAGCAACAACCGTCACGCCCAGATCGGTTTCCAAGGCAAGAGCGGTTTGTTGATTAGGTTCAGCGACCACCACCTCGGGGCGCAGGTCGGCGGACATTTCGGCCATTAAACCGCCGACAATCGCGCGGGTCATGTTGCCGCCACCAATGAATGCAATCTTGTTTGCCCGGATCATCTTTCCTCCCGATGCACTGCTGTCAGCTAAAAAACCAATCTAACATGGATAGCGCACTCAGCGATGGGAACGCCTTGTGATAAAGCAGTCAAACGCCACATAAATACCCTATCGATCGCGCGGACCAAACAGGGCGGTACCAATACGAACCATACTGGCCCCGGCCTGAATCGCCTGCGGATAATCACCGCTCATCCCCATCGATAGCTCGGGCAGTGGGTCGGGCAGTGTCGCATTAAGCTTGGCTAACTCGGCAAACGCAGCGCTATTGCCCGGTGCGGGTATGCACATCAGCCCCTTTAAGCGTAACCCCGCAAGCGAACGCACCTGCTCGACGAGCTGCGGGACTTCTGCCACCGAGGCGCCCGCCTTACTTGGCTGGTCGTCGATATTGACCTGCAATAATACATTGATCGCGCCTAGGTGTTCGGGACGCTGTTCGGCGAGCCTGCGGGCGATTTTGAGACGATCGACAGTGTGCACCCAGTCAAATTGCTCGGCAATCGCGCGGGTTTTGTTGGATTGTATCGCGCCGATAAAATGCCAGGTGATGTCTAAATCCTGACAAGCCTTAATCTTTTCAGTTGCTTCCTGAAGATAGTTCTCGCCAAAATCGCGCTGTCCCTGATGGTATAATGCCCGAATAGCGGCGACCGGCTGGCCCTTGGAGACCGCTACCAACCGTACAGACCGATGTACCCCAGCCTGCCCTGCTGCCTGTTGAATACGGCTTATAATCTGTTGTCGTGTTTCTTGCATAGTGGTACTTATTTTGCCATAGCGCCGGTTGACGCGCATGCCCGATTTGCGAGAAAACGCAGCTGGCGTTAACGTTAGCTTTTGATGCATTATTGATCAACTAGTGACAGCACGCTCGCAGGCGGCTAGCATCGATCTGTTAATTATTATCGCTCATCCCGACGCAAGGAGCTTTCGCAGCTATGGCTGAATCTCAGGAAATCGACTCGCTTTTGATGTTCACCGTAAAAAACGGTGCCTCTGATTTACATTTGTCAGCCGGTGAACCACCCCGGGTGCGGATTGACGGCAGTATCCGGCGGGTTAATGTGCCGGCAATGAGTCATAAAGAGGTCCACGCGCTGATCTACGACATTATGAATGACCGTCAGCGCAAAGAGTTTGAAGAAAATCTTGAACTCGATTTTTCATTTGAATTGCGCGGCCATGCCCGCTTTCGGGTCAATGCCTACAATCAGGCACGGGGCGCGAGTGCGGTATTTCGTACCATTCCCTCAGAGGTTTTAACCTTAGAGCAGCTCAACGCCCCTAATATCTTCAAAGAGCTGTGTGATTATCCCAGCGGGATTGTGCTGGTAACCGGGCCGACCGGTTCGGGTAAATCCACTACGCTCGCCGCAATGATCGATCACATCAATAGCAATAAATCTAGTCATATCTTAACGGTGGAAGACCCGATTGAATTTGTACATAAGAGCAAAAAATGTCTGGTCAACCAGCGAGAAGTCCACCGCGATACCCATAGTTTCACCGCCGCGTTGCGTTCAGCACTTCGGGAGGACCCCGATGTCATTCTCGTCGGCGAGCTGCGTGATCTGGAAACCATACGCTTAGCCTTAACCGCCGCTGAAACCGGCCACCTTGTATTCGGCACGCTGCACACCAGCTCGGCTGCTAAGACCATCGACCGGATTATTGATGTCTTTCCAGCAGCAGAAAAAGACATGGTGCGTGCAATGCTCTCAGAATCACTTAATGCGGTTATCGCCCAAACGCTGCTGAAAAAGGTCGGCGGTGGCCGGGTGGCTGCGCATGAGATCATGATCGGCACACCAGCGATTCGTAACCTGATCCGTGAGAATAAGGTCGCGCAGATGTACTCTGCGATTCAAACCGGCCAGGGTCAGGGTATGCAGACGCTTGATCAAAACTTAAAAGAATTGGTAAAGCGCGGAGTTGTCAATAAAGAAGACGCCCGCCTGCGAGCAAAAAATAAAAACGAATTTGGTTAAAATCGCACTTTGTTTGCTAACCAATAAATCTAAACGAGAAGATCACAATGCCGACGGATCGCCAAAAAGCCGCAAACTATGTACAAGCGCTGCTCAAACGTGCTGTAGAAAAGGAAGCCTCTGATTTATTCGTCACTACCGGCGCGCCACCTTCGGCGAAAATAAACGGCCAAGTAAAACCGTTAACGGAGCAAAAGCTCTCGATAGATCAGGCACAAATGCTAGTACGTTCCATTATGAACGATAAGCAGGTTGCTGCTTTCGAAGAGACCGGTGAGGCGAATTTTGCTATTTCTCTGCCGGGGGTGGCCCGCTTTCGGGTTAATGCCTTCAAACAACGCGGCAGTGAGGGCATGGTACTTCGGATGATTCGCTCTCATATCCCGAGCTTCGAGGAATTGCGTCTGCCCGATGTCCTTAAAGACATTGCCATGACATCCCGGGGTTTGGTGATTTTTGTCGGTGCGACCAGCTCGGGTAAGTCGACCTCACTAGCCGCCATGCTCGATTATCGTAACGTTAATTCTGCCGGGCATATTGTCACCATTGAAGACCCGATTGAATTTGTCCACCGCCACAAAGGGTGTATTGTTACCCAGCGTGAGGTTGGGGTGGATACTGAATCATTCCACGTCGCGCTGAAAAATACCCTGCGCCAGGCACCGGATGTAATTCTGATCGGGGAGATCCGCGACCGCGAAACCATGGATCATGCTATAGCCTTTGCCGAAACCGGGCATTTATGCCTAGCCACCCTGCACGCCAACAACACCAACCAGGCACTCGACCGGATTATCAACTTTTTCCCTGAAGAGCGCCGCCCGCAGTTGTTGATGGATTTATCACTCAACCTTAAAGCGGTGATCTCACAGCGCCTGCTGCGCACGCCGGATGGCGAAGGCCGCGTACCTGCCGTGGAAGTGTTGATTAACACCCCACTGATTAGTGATCTGGTATTTAAAGGAGATGTTCACGAAATTAAAGAAGTGATGAAGCGCTCGCGCGAGCACGGCATGCAAACCTTCGATCAGGCCTTGTTTGATCTCTACGAAAGCGGTCAGGTCGACTACGAAGAGGTCATTAGCAAGGCCGACTCGGTCAATGATCTGCGTTTGGCAATCAAGCTTGAAAGCAGCCGCGGCTTGCCAAAGAACCGACAGGATGATGGTTCCAGCAGCCTGCGCGTTGAACAAGACGAACAAGATTAAACTGTTACCGATAAGCGATTACAATTAATTGCAACCATGAGCGACCTGACTCTCGAACCCTATTTAAAACTCCTTTCTGATAAAGACGGTTCGGATTTATATTTCAGCGCCCATGCTATCCCCGCAATTAAGATTCAGGGTGAGCTGCGCTTTATTGGTCAAAACCGGCTGCGCGAAGGACAGGTCGAAGAATTGGCTCGCTCGGTTTTAACGCCACAGCAAGCCGAACGCTTTGAAAAGGATTTAGAGCTTAACGTTGCCCTATCCCGTCCTGGGATTGGCCGTTTTCGGATGAACGTCTTTCAGCAGCGCGGTGAGTGGTCGTTGGTCATTCGTTATATTAAGGAAGAAATTCCGCGCGTGGCTGATTTGAATCTGCCGCCAGTTGTCAATGAACTGGTCAACGAACGCCGGGGGCTGATCTTGATAGTCGGTGCCACCGGGTCGGGTAAGTCCACCTCGCTGGCTGCAATGATTGATTACCGTGCCGAGAAAATTCCGGGGCATATCCTCACGGTGGAAGATCCAATGGAATTTGCGTTCAAACATCGTAATTCCATTGTCAACCAGCGAGAGGTCGGCGTGGACACCCATAGCTATGCCGCTGCCCTAAAAGAAGCATTGCGGGAAGCGCCTGATGTCATCATGATCGGGGAGATTCGTGACCGCAACACCATGCAACATGCGCTGGCTTACGCGGATACTGGTCATTTGTGCCTGAGCACATTGCACGCCACCAATGCACACCAAGCTTTAGATCGCATTGTGCGTTTCTTCCCAGAGGAATCACGTGACCAGCTGCTAATGGATTTATCGCTTAATCTAAAAGCGATCATCTCCCAGCGGTTAATTATCGGTAAGGGCGGCAAGCGCTTGCCTGCGGTGGAAATCATGATCAACACCCCGCTGGTAGCCGACCTGATTCGCCGTGGCCAGATGGATGAAATTATCCATTCCATGGAGCAGAACGCCAACAGCGGGTCGATGACCTTCGATATGTCCCTGCTGGCTTTATACAAAAAAGGGCTAATCAGCCGCGAAGAGGCGCTGCACAATGCCGACAGCCGCACTGATCTGGAATGGAAGATCAATTTCGGCAGTGGCCAGGAAGAATTAAAGAAAGCGGCTGAAAGCAGTGATGCTTTAAGCAAATCTGCCAATCGCAGCGCAACTGATGATTTACCACCACTGGATTAAACAGCATTGTTGCACTTTCAACCCCGCCAAAACACCAACCAGACGCGCTTTATTGCAGGTGGCTGGATGACAAAATCAAACTCTTAGCGGTAGTAACCTGCTGAGGCTGGTAGGCCACACCATCCGCACTTCACTGATCAAGCACATCGGCGCAAAACGCCATAAAAAGTCAACACTCCCAAAACAAGAAAACTTGCAATTGACCAACGTGCTTTTTTCATATCCATGCTTATGCCTCCCAACAGGCGCTAATACCCGCAACACCAAAACCTCGGTGGCGGTGCACACAAAGCAAATCAGCCGGACCAACCCCGCCTAAGGCATATACAGGCATCACCGCCTGCTTGGTTATCGCCGCAAACCAAGGCCAACCAGCTCCAGCTACACCGGGGTGGCTGGATGTTGACCTCACCGGGGAGGCAGTGACCATATCCACCGACAAGCAATTGGCCTGTCTTAAGCTTGCCAGATCATGTACCGCTGCACTCACCAACCCACCAGATTGCTGCCAGCGTGCCAGAACTCGGGTGGGGATCGAGGCCAACTGGTGCTGTTTTAAATGCACTCCCAGCTGACCACTTTGAGGATCGAGCTGTTCTATTAAGGCTTCGGTTTGTGCAGCTGCATTCACCAAAATCCAGTGACCATCTGCCATCAGCCGTTTGACCAATGCCTGCCAAACCCCAACAGCCAGTGCCCGCTGCGGTCGAAGCTGGATCAAACTTGGCTGTTTTAGAGGTGCGGCGCGTGCTAATACCTCATCCACCCAGCGATTCGTGTCAACAGCAGCAGGGGTGATCCGCATTATGTTAGGTAGCAATAATGCGTTGATCAATCCGGCATTAGCCGCAGGGGCATTTTGCAGCCACTGCAACCGGTTTCTTGGCGACAGCGGCTGGTAAGAAAGCGCTTGTTGCTCTTCAGGCTTGATCTGGCCATGCCAGTTTTCAACCCGATAACAACGCAGAAAAAGCTGCTTGTCGTCGTATTGCCAAGGGATATCAAGCAACCAGCGCAGCTTTCCGGGTTCAATCGCTAACTCTTCGGCCAATTCGCGCCGCAGTGCAGACCGCGGCGACTCACAGGGCTGAACTTTACCACCCGGAAAAGCCCAACTATTGGCTAAGTGCTGCTTGGCATGGCGCTGTTCGATTAAATAATCGCCATTGCGGTTGGTAATAATACCAACCGCAATGACTTGTCTATCCGGGGTGCTCACGGGGTTGGTTTAGGAACGGTATTCGGCATTAATGCGGACATAATCGTAGGAGAAATCACAGGTCCAGACCTGATCCACCGCCTCTCCACGATCAAGCTCAATGAGCATGGTAATTTCCGATTCGGCCATGATCTCAGCAGCACGAGCCTCGATGTATTCTGGGTCACGCCCACCTTGGGTGACCACGCGCAGATCACCCAGCCACAATGATACCCGGCTGATATCCAGATCATCGATGCCGGCATAACCAACGGCAGCGAGAATACGACCAAGGTTGGGGTCACCGGCAAACATCGCGGTTTTAACCAGTGGGCTGTTGGCAATGGCCTTACCCACCTGCCGGCATTCACGACGAGTTTTACCACCGGAGACCTCAATGGTGATAAACCGGGTCGCCCCTTCGCCATCACGGGCTAACGCCTGGGCCAGGTAGACCGCCACCTCGGCGATGGCATCGCGCAAAGGGGCAAAATTCACATCCGCCTGACTCTGCACCGCAAGACTATCCGGGCGGTTATTCGCTATCAGCATAAAGGCATCATTGGTGGATGTATCACCATCGACCGTAACCCGATTAAAACTATTATCAGCGATTTCTGCGAGCATCACTTGTAGCACCGGCTTAGGAATAGTGGCATCGACAGCGATATAAGCCAGCATGGTGGCCATATTGGGTTCAATCATCCCCGAGCCTTTGGCAATACCGGTTACGGTCACGGTATTGCCATTGATCTCGCGCACCACCGAATGGCCTTTAGGAGTGGTGTCGGTGGTCATAATAGCCGCGGCCGCCGCCGCCCAGTTGCGCTCATCGGCATCATTCAAAGCGGCGGGTAAGGCATCTATGATTTTCTCGAAGGGCAATGGCTCCATAATCACCCCAGTCGAGAACGGCCACACGGCCATCGGGCTAACACCTAGTTTTTCAGCCAGCGCTGAGCAGATGGATTCGGCGTGAACTTCACCTGTTCGGCCGGTACCGGCATTGGCATTACCGGTATTAATCACCAGTGCGCGCGGCGCAACACCCGAGTGCATGCGCTTGCGACAACTGATAATGGGCGCTGCGGCAAACCGATTCTGAGTGAAAACACCCGCTAAACTCGCTCCTTCAGGGAGATTGATAACCACCAGATCATCCTCTCCGGGGTTTTTGACCCCAGCCTGGGCAATCCCTAATGTGATGCCAGCAACCGGTTTTAGTGATTCCCGACTCGGCGCGGTGAGGTTGACACTCATATACAGGTATTCCCTAGTTATCGCGGGGTTAAAAACCCAACAGCAGATTCAGCAGCGCATCGGCAGGCTGGCCATTGAGTTCAAGCCGACCCCGATCATAGTTAATGGTCGTGCTTAGGATTTCATCTTCAATAGTGACCCAACCTTCAGCCACGAGTAAAGCGAGCTCCTGTTCAATACTGCCAGTGGGGTCAGTTTGCTGATACTGAGCCTCCAGCATGGCCAACGGAAGTTGCAACGAACCTTCTATCGACAACGATCCGATCAAAGCCAGAATTGCCAAGGGCCCCATTTCTGCCGGCATGGCATTGGGGGCTAAACTCAGCGCCAGATCAACCCGACTCGCGCCAAATTCGCTTTCGGCTGTAAATGGCGCCAAACGCAGCCTCGGGCCTTGGGATAATAGCTGCGGCAGCTGATTGGTCAGTACACGCTGGTACTGAGCGTTTAAGTCCTCGTCCTTGAGATTCCCGAGCTGGTTTAGTTCATTTATGCGCTTTGCGATGGTAGCGATGGCCGGAGCATCAAGCCGCTCGATACTTAAACGATAATGCCCGTTGCGCAAGGTATCATTCGGCACCTCTAGGGCACCAAAACGCATTTCGAAACTAAGGTTGACTTGATCATCCTCGCGATCAGAGCGGGCATTTAGTGACAGTTGATGCAAATCGATCTGATCCTCACCACCACCTGAAAACAGCAATCGATCCGCTGTCAGGTGGCTACGACCATCCCAGATCATGCCCTCTTCGGAGACGCGCCCTTCGCCAACAAAATGGACACCTTCGATCAGGGCCTGCCCATCGGTGTTCTGCGCCGCATGCTCGGTGAAGCGCAATTCAGGCATGGTGAACTCATAGCCAAACCACCCCTGACGTTGAGTGGAAAATGAAATATCCGCCCCTGAAAAAGCGGTTAGCGGGTGGTTTATTTCCGGTAGCGAGAGACGACTCAGGCTTTTACCGCTGGGGTAGAGTTCTGTGCTGATAGGCGGTAGGTCTTGGCCATCCAACCACTCATCAATAAGGGCCTTTGCTTGTGGGTTATCGTCCAGATCAAGGTGGGTCTTGATGCGGGCATATCGACCATCAATACCCAAATGCTGTTGCACATGGTGGGTGAGATTAATCACCACATCTTGCTGCCCTGCCTGGCGGAATATCAACTGCGAGCGTGCTTCGGAGTTCAGGTAGCCTCGCTCATAGGACTCAGGCTGCCAGTAAAGTCCGTCTATGGGCAATGCCACTGGCTCGGCCTGATTAAAAGCATCCTCAAATAGGTGGCCACTAACGTAGGGTGCTCCCGCCGCGCCGATAACCACCACCCCGGCAATCGCGCCAATTATCCATTTCATACCTGTACTCCTAACCCGTTGTTCCGGCTAATTTAATTTGCCGTGACAGTGTTTGTATTTCTTACCAGATCCACACCAGCATGGTTCATTGCGGCCAATCTTGGGGCTTTCGCGGCGCACCGGTTTGTTCGGCTTGTCTGCCCCGGCCCGGCCTTCACCCGGCTTGGTGGTGGTTTCGCTTGGCGCCCGACGCTCAGGCGACTCATTGCTTAAACTGCTGACCGAATCATGCCGGGTGATCAGTTGTCTGGGATCCAATTGGGGATTATCAATCAGTTTTTCCAGTGTCTCAGATATCTGATCATCCGTCATCCCTTCCGGTGCACTGATTTGCAGCCGCGTTAATGAGCGGATTATTTCATAATTCATGCGATCGAGCATGTGCCCAAACATTTCAAAAGCTTCGCGCTTGAATTCTTGGGTCGGGTTTTTCTGCGCATAGCCCCGCAACCCAATACTCTGGCGAAGGTAATCCATCGCGGCCAAGTGCTCTTTCCACTGAGTATCAAGCACTTGCAGTAATACGCCCTTCTCGAATTGGCGCATCGCTTTCTCGCCAATGAGCTTTTCTTTGGCCAAATAA
>DRZW01000005.1 GCA_011380105.1 Halothiobacillaceae bacterium | reverse complement strand
TCCTAGATCAATCTCTTCCTCGCTTTTATGGCGGCGATAAGCCCAGACCATCCCGGCGATGACCAGTACGCCCACGAGCAGAATAATTAAACGCAGCAGCCATTCCATGATTAGGACTCGACATAGTTCAAAGCTTGTTGCATATCAACCGAGACGATACGAGAAACCCCCGGCTCTTGCATAGTCACACCGATCAGCGCGGCGGCATGTGCCATAGTGGTTTTATTATGGGTAATATACATGAATTGTACCTGCTCGGACATGCTCGCCACCATAGCACAGAAACGCTCAACGTTGGCCTCATCTAGTGGCGCGTCGATTTCATCGAGCACACAGAATGGCGCAGGGTTGAGTTCAAAAAGGGCAAAAATCAGCGCCACTGCGGTCAGTGCCCGTTCACCCCCTGAGAGCAGCGATAAATGCGCGACTTTTTTCCCCGGTGGGCGCGCCATGAGCAGGACGCCGGCATTGAGCATATCGTCACCATCCAGTGCAAGATGGGCCTCACCGCCGCCAAATAATTGAGCAAACCGCTGCCCTAGGCGATGATTTACCGCATCGAAGGTCTGCTGAAAACGACTACGGGTCTGCTCGTCCATGGTGGCAATGGCATCATTTAGTTGTGCTAATGCGGTATGCAGATCGTCAAGTTGAGCGTTGAGATCGTCAATTCGCGCCACAATAGCCTGATGATCAGCGATGGCATTGAGATTGACGCCACCGAGCTGATCAATCGCCTGACGAGTTTGGCGTTGTCGGGTTTTCAAGGCCTGCTGTTGCTCGGGGTGGGCGAGCAGTTGCTCTATTTGTTGCCCAAGGTCTTGGCTTGAAATTGGATCATCAGCGGCTCGCTCGCGTGCCTGTGCGCAGGCTTGTTGATGGTGTTCGCCCTGGGTTTGTAGGCGTTCGGCTTTGAGTGCAAGCCGGTTGTGCTCGGCCCGCGCTTGCTCTAGCGATTGCTCAACAGTGATCCGTTTATCGCTTAGTTGTGCGCGCTGTTGCTCAAGGATTTTTAGTTGTTCGGCCTTCTCTTCGCGCTGGGCTTTGAGCGCGGCGGTCTTTCGCTGCTGTTCAGCAAGCCGGGCTTGGAGGGCATCTTGCTCGGCATCGAGCTCGGCGAGCATTTTGCGGTTTTCTGTTAATCGCCTTTGGGCCTGATCTGCCTGTACCTCTAAGCGCTGGTAGCGCTCTTGCAGGGCACGTTTTTGGCGTTGCTGTTCTTCTACATCACGTCGTGCCTGGGCGCGCTGTTTGCGCAGAGTATCTGCTTTTTCTTCGGCCTGATCGAGCGCCTGCTGGCATTGCTGTTGGGCGGTTTGGGTCTCGACTAAGTGATTTTCTGTCTGTTCGATCTGCTGTTGTAGCACTTGTAGCCGGGTTTCGGCTGCGCTGATTTGGGTTTGAACCTGCCTGCGTTGTTGTTGTTCATCGTCAAGGCGGACTTGCAGCGCTTGTTGTTGTTCAAGTAAGGCCGCCTTGCTGTGTTGAATTTTATCTAGCTGGTGTTCGCTTTGGCGGTGTGCCTCCTGTGCTTGGCGTTGTTGTTGCGCTAGGCGGTCGCATTCTTGTTGCTGTTGTTGCTCGGCTTGGTGCTGTCGCTGGTATTCGGCTTGGGCGAGGTTGCGTTGTTCTAAAGCCTGCTCGATTTGCTTTTCTAGCGCACGCAGGCGCTGACGCTGTGCGAGTTGCTCGGCATTGCGGTCGCTGTCGGCCCGCCCCACCCAGTTGCGGCTGACCTGCCAGCCATCCGGCGTGACCCAGCGTTGGCCATCTTTTAAGGCATCACGTTGTGCCAGTGCGCTGCTGAGATCTTCGCTGAATAAAGCGCCCCATTCAGCCACCCGAGCTTCTAGCTCGTCGGGGTGGTCAAGACGGACAAAGTAGCCGGGCTTGGCGCTGAGTGTTTGTGGTTGTAATTGCAAAAACTCGTCATGGCTGAGAACGCGGGCATGAATGGCCTGATCTAATGCATGTGCAATCCAGGAGGGTACGTTGCGGTGTTCGATTAAGTAATCCTGCAGCCGTGGGTAGGCGCTGGGTGACTCTTTAGGCTGGCGGTGGAGTTTGGCCAGTGCGCGTTGTTCGGTGACCAGAGCCTGATGGTGGCGTTGTTGTGCTTCAAAGTGGCCTTTGGCATCAGCGGTTTTTGCGCGTTGTTCATTCAGTGTTTTTTGCAGCTTCTGGTGTGCTGCTGCCAGTTGCTCTAACCGCTCGGCGCTTTGCTGGCTTTGTTGTTGTTCAGTTTGTTCTTGTTTAGTGAGCTTTTCTAGGCGTTGGCTGAGTGCGTCGAGCTCGCGGCGAAGTGGGTTTTGCTCCAGGCGCTGATAGGTTCGTTTTAGGTTGTCTAGTTCGGCCTGACAGGCGGCTTTTTCGCGCTGGGGCTGGATTTGCGCAGAGGTGGCCTTAAGGTGCTGCTCACGGGCTTGTTGTAGCTTTTGCTGGCATTGTTGGATCAGGTTTTGTTGTTCTTTGAGCGCGGTCTCACTGCGGTTTAAAGCCTGACTGAGCGCAGGTTGCCGTGCTTGGAGTCTCTGGATTTGCGCGCTGATGCTCTGCTGTTCATCACAGTGTTGCTGCCAGGTTTGCTGGTCATGTGTCAGACTGGTTTTTATCTCAGCCCGGCGCGTGGCGAGCTGGGCTTTTTCTTCGGTTATTTTTTGGCAGAGCTGGGTTTGTTGCTCAAATTCATCGGCATACCATTGCCACTGCGCCCGCAGGCGTTGGTGCTGCGCTTGTAATTGGGCCTCAAGGGTCTTGATCTGTTGATGGTCAGCTAGCACTCGGGCAAGTTGCTGTTCGCAGTCGGCTTGTTGTTGTTCTAGCCGGGCGCGGGCCTGTTTGTTTTCGGCCACGGCGATTTCGGCGAGTAGGAGGTTATCGTGGCGTAAGCTTGCTGCGAGTTCCCGGTATCGCTCTGCTTGCCGGGCCTGTTGTGCCAGATTTTCGCGCTGTTGCTCAAGTTCGTGGCGAATGTCCTGTAGCCGGGCTAAGTTCTCACGGGTGTGGGCAATGCGGTTATTGGTTTCGCGGCGGCGTTCACGGTATACCGAAATGCCCGCAGCTTCCTCTAAATAGCCACGCAGATGTTCCGGGCTGGCATCGACAATGCGGTTTACCTGCCCTTGTTCGATCACCGAGTATGAGCGCGCGCCTACCCCAGTGCCCAAAAATAAATCCACCACATCGCGTTTGCGCACCCGGGTGTTGTTGATCTCGTAGCGGGAGGGGCCGTCCCGGCTTAAGCGTCGGCGAATGGTTAGTTGGCGATAGGCCGCAAAGGGGCCGGTTATGCGCTGTTGATGGTTGTCGAGCGTGAGTTCAACCACCGCCTGTTCGGCTGCTGCGCGCTCTTTGCTGCCTGCAAAGATGACATCTTCGGCTTGTTGTCCGCGTAGAAAACGCGCTGATGATTCACCCATCACCCAACGCAAGGCATCGATGACATTCGATTTGCCACAGCCATTGGGGCCGACAATCGCTACCGGATCGTGTGGGAAGGTAATTTCGGTGGGTTGGGCAA
Organism: Halothiobacillaceae bacterium; assembly: GCA_011380105.1. Classification (GTDB taxonomy): domain Bacteria; phylum Pseudomonadota; class Gammaproteobacteria; order Halothiobacillales; family Halothiobacillaceae; genus Guyparkeria. The sequence continues at coordinate 6,633 of DRZW01000005.1, read as the reverse complement.
AGGATTTAAAACCGGCTAGATAAATTCGGGTAATGCGCATAATTTTATTTGGATCGGCTGCGATATGAAGGCTGCGCTAAGGGTTTTTTAAGCGGCCCTGTAATTGTCTGATCAGTTTCCTATAATGGCAGCGCAGCGGCGCAAGCCAACCGATTAACCGTCTGTTTAACTGAAGGTAACACATTTTATGTCAACCCAACCGAGCAAATCACTGGAAACCTTCCCGAACCCGAATCCGGAGCGTGACTATACCATTCACATGGAAATTCCCGAGTTTACCTGCCTGTGTCCGAAAACCGGTCAGCCGGACTTTGCCACCTTTGTGCTCGATTATGTTCCCGATCAAACCTGCGTGGAGCTGAAATCGTTAAAGCTGTATATGTGGTCATTCCGCGAAGAAGGCGGTTTTCATGAGGCGATGACCAATGGCATTCTCAATGATTTGGTTAAAGCCACTCAGCCGCGCTATATGCGCCTGACAGGTCGCTGGAATGTACGTGGTGGTATTTATACCGACGTGATCGTCGAACACCGACAGGATGGCTGGGAACCCGCACCGAAAGTAACGCTACCGTAAGTTTGGCTGGTTATGCCGCACTGCATTCTTGGGGTTGATATTGGCACCAGCGGGCTGCGGGTGGCGGCGGTGGATGCACACGGGGTTTGCCACTGGCAGGCAGAGCGTCGTTATGAGTCTGGTGTAGCGCTGGCCATTGACCAACAACAGCCCGAGGGCTGGTGGCGTAGTTTTGAGCAACTGCTCGCTGAACAGCCCCCGATGCGGCGCGAGCAGATTGCAGGCATTTGTTGTGCGGGCACCTCGGGCACGGTGCTGCTGGCCGATAAACACGGCGAGGCGAGCAGCCCGGCGCTAATGTATCACTACCATGCTTCGGGATACCTCAATCGGGCCGGGCTGCCAGCGCATCTTCAGACCGCAGCGGCCGACCGGGCGCTGGCATTGCAGCAGCGCTATCCTGGTCTGCCCTGCTCACCAGCCGACTGGTTTGTCTGGCGGCTGACCGGGCAGCGCTGTGCTGATTACAACAACGCCTTAAAAAGCGGCTATGACCCCATCGATAATCAATGGCCCAAGATTCTGGCAAAGCGTTATCCAGCGCTTTGTGCGCCATTGGTTAAACCCGGCGCGGTGGTGGCGGGCATTAAGCCTGAAATGGCGCGGCGTTTGCAACTTCCCTTGGCAACACAAATACATGCCGGCACCACCGATTCTATGGCCGCGCTTTGGGCCACAGGTGCGCGTACGCCGGGTACGGGGGTGAGTAGTCTGGGCAGCACGCTGGCCTTAAAGTTGATCAGCCCCAACCCGGTGTTTTGCCGCAATAGCGGGGTGTACAGTCATCGCTTTGGCGAAGGCTTTGCGGTTAGTGGCGCCTCAAATACCGGGGGGGCGGTGCTGCGACAGTATTTCTCTGATCAAAAACTCGCGCAACTAAGTTCGCAGATTAACACCACTGCGCCCGATACCTTGGGTTACTGGCCGCTGGCCGGACGAGGCGAACGCTTTCCTGTGCATGCACCGATGATGCGCTCGCGCATAACCCCGCGACCGGATGATCCAGTGGCGTTTTTAGCCGGTTTGTTGCGCGGCATGGCACGCATTGAAGCGCTGGGCTATCAGCGTTTTGCCAAGCTCGGCGCACCCGATGTGACCCGGGTCTTAACCAGTGGCGGGGGCGGTGCGAATGCTGCATTTACGGCTATTCGCGCCGGGTTTTTGCGCGTGCCGGTGACCCAGGCTGAGCAAGGATCGCCAGCGGTGGGTGCGGCACGGCTAGCCTGGAGTGAACGTAGCACGGATGGATAAAGCCCGTTGCCCGCTTTGGCGCGATGACTTCACCCATTGCCCGGAAAGCGGTCTTGATGGGATTGAAAACGCCCAAAGCCGCCCCATATTAAAGTTATTAACCAAACTGCTGGCGGATAAGGCAAGCGTTATGGCGATTTGGCTATTGCCACGAAACTGAAACATCAGTCTGGCATATTTTTGACTGTGTTGGATGCCATTCACACACAAGCATTGCTTGCGCAAGATTGGCGCTTCTGACTCCTCCTGTTTGGCGCCCGTTTCGGGCGCTTTTTTTTGCCAAATTCAAACGCTATCGCAGCGTTGGTTTGACCAGTAGAATGCGGCATCTGCCACACATATCAGGGTATAAACACAATGTCCTCGGCTAATTACATCAGCACCATTGAACGTTATCACGAGCACGCTCAGGCTGTGCGTGAACTAATTGAGTCTATCATCACCGGGATCGCTGAGCCGCGTCTGCTCGAGGATCAGAGCGCGTTACGTCGGGTCACCGAGCGGGTGATCTCAATGTATCCGTTTGTTGATCTGATTTATGCCTTAAACAAAGATGGCATTCAGATTGCTGAATACGGCGCCGATGAAAGCGGCTTTGTTAGCAAAGAACCGGGCAAGGGTGAGGGGATAGATCGCAGCCAGCGGCCTTATTTCTATCATGCCCGTGATTGCGAAGGCGTTTATTTAACCGAGCCGTATCTTTCCAGCGCCTCGCGTGATTTATGCGTTTCGGCCACAATCCGGGTACGCCGCGGAGACGCTATTGGTTATTTGGTGGTGGATGTAGATCTTGAGGCGATGATGAGCTTTCTGCTCGGCGACACCCTGCGCCAGCGCGCTGAACCCGTATTCCGGCTGTTATATGGCGTGTTTGCTATGGCGATGCTGTTAGTAGCCGGGGTGTTGTTTTATTCAAGTATGAGTGAGCTGATCACCTCTTTAATGGAACCAGGGTGGGTCTCGGAGGTGCGATTAAAACCCTTCGAGGTGATCGTAATCCTTACCCTAGCTATGGCGGTTTTTGATCTGGCCAAAACCATTTTCGAAGAAGAAGTGCTGCTAGAGAAAGATGTGCATCGGCACAGTACCGTCCGGCGCACCATGACCCGTTTTGTGGCTGCTATTTTGGTCGCGATTCTGATCGAAGGCCTGCTGACTATGTTTAAGGTCTCAATGGGCTACTCCGATGAAGGGATTAACGCCTCGTTGATGGTATTCTCAGCAGCAGCGCTGTTAATTGCGCTGGGGCTGTATGTTTATCTGGGTTCCCTAGCCGAGCGTGCAATCTCAGGTAACCATAAACGCGATAAACGCCATTAGCAGTTTGGCTCTGGAATCGGCTTAATAACGAAGGACAAACACTGTGCGCGCACTAGGCCCGCTAATGATCGATCTGCCGGGGGCGGAAATAACCCCGGCGGACCGCAAACGCCTGTTACATCCGGCAGTGGGCGGGGTGATTTTGTTCGCCCGGCATTTTGAGCATCGCCAACAGATTGCTGAACTCGTCGCTGAAATCCGAGCGCTGCGCCGCCCGCATCTTCTGATTGCGGTGGATCAGGAAGGGGGACGGGTGCAGCGGTTTGTGGGTGATGGTTTTGTCAAACTGCCTGCAATGGGGCGCATCGGGGCATTATTCGCCCAAGATCAGCAGGCTGGGCTTAAAGCCGCGCTGTCTATTGGCTGGTTGATGGCCGCCCAGCTTCGGGCCATACAGGTTGATATCAGCTTCGCCCCGGTACTCGATTTAGACCGTGGTATTAGCGGTGTGATTGGTGATCGGGCCTTTGATGCCCATCCTGACGCGGTTATTGCCTTGGCAATCAGCTATATTGAAGGCATGAAAAAAGCCGGCATGGCCGCCGTGGGCAAGCATTACCCCGGTCATGGCGCGGTAGCGGCTGATTCGCACATCGCCCACCCGGTCGATAAGCGATCTTTCTCTGAGATTGAGAAAACCGATTTACGTCCGTTTCGAGCTTTGGCAGAGCGTTTTATTCCCGGTCTGATGGTTTCACATGTAACCTATCCTGAAGTGGATGCACTACCCGCCGGGTTCTCAACGGTGTGGATTAATCAGATACTGCGCCAGCAGTGGGGCTACCAGGGTGCGGTGCTGACTGATGATCTATCCATGGAAGGCGCATCAGTTGTGGGCGATATCCCAGCGCGGGTGGAAAAAGCCCTAGCCGCCGGGGTGGATATGGCATTGGTATGCAACCACCCTGAGGCGGTCGATGCGGTGTTGGCGCAACTGGCCCCGGAGATCAACCCGCAGCGTGAAGCGCGCTTAGGCCATTTGTTTGGCCACGGCGGGCATATCGCATTCGAATCACTGCCTTATAAGCCCGAATATAAACAAGCATTGCGCTGGATTGAACAATTGGGTGAAGAGCCGCCCGATCTATTTCCCGGCATGGATTAGGAGAAGATATGGCTAAATTGGCGATTATAGGCGGCACCGGCCTTTCCAATATTAAAGAGATCAAATCTATCCGCCATAAAGTGTTTGCCACGCCCTACGGTGAACCCTCCGGGCCGTTTACCATCGGCGAGTTGGCTGGTTGCGAGGTGGTGTTTCTTCCGCGCCACGGCTATAACCACCGCATTCCGCCACACCAAATTAACTACCGCGCTAATATCTGGGCTTTGCGTGAGCTAGGCATCAAGCGGGTGTTAGCGATCGGCGCGGTGACTGCAGTGCGCCCCGGTCTGCATCCGGGCGATTTACTCGTCCCCGATCAGATTATCGACTATACCCATAATCGTGGCGCGACCTTCTTTGAAGGTGATCTGACAGCGGTCACCCATATTGATTTTCGTTACCCCTATACCCAGCCGCTGCGTGAAGCCTTTTTACGCACGGCCAACGCCCTTGATGTGCCTATCCATGATGGCGGTGTCTATGGTGCCCGGCAAGGCCCGCGGCTGGAAACCTTGGCCGAAGTGCATAAGATCAGTCAAGATGGCTGCGATGTGATCGGCATGACCGGCATGCCTGAGGCGGCTTTAGCGCGCGAAGCTGCGCTTGATTATGCTGCATTGAACGTGTTGATCAACAATGCCGCAGCTGATCAGGCCACCGAGCGCCTATCCATCAGCGAGATGAATGACACCTTCCGCGACTCTATGGATACCGTGCGTGCTATGCTGGTTTATATGCTCGCGCACCGTGATCCGGCTATCTGTCCGGATCAAGACTGATTGCCCATAAAACAGGTAGCACTTTCTTTGTTGCTCAGAACCAGTAAAATAACTTCCAAATTCACCCGGCCTTGGCCCGGACAAAACTGCTTTGTGAGAACTGCATGATACACCACGCCCGCTATACAGGCCTGCTAGACCGCTATCGTGACCGCCTGCCGCTTTCTGATGACACCCGTCTGATCAGCTTAGGTGAGGGCGCAACCCCGCTCATTCGCCTGCAAAACCTGCCTAAAAAATTAGGCCGCAAGGTGGAGATCTACGCCAAGTACGAAGGACTTAACCCCACCGGTTCATTCAAGGACCGCGGCATGACCATGGCGGTAACTAAAGCGGTAGAGGAGGGCTCGAAAGCCATTATCTGTGCCTCAACTGGCAACACCTCCGCTGCCGCTGCCGCCTATGCCGCCCGAGCTGGCATCACCGCGTTTGTGATTATCCCAGATGGCAAGATTGCCATGGGTAAACTCGCCCAGGCGATGATGTACGGAGCGAAAATCATGCAGATTCGCGGTAATTTCGATGATGGCATGCGCTTGGTTAAAGAGGTGGCCAATCATGCTCCGGTTGCCATCGTCAACTCCGTCAATCCCTACCGTTTGCAGGGCCAAAAGACCGCCGCCTTCGAGATCATCGAAGAGCTAGGCCGCGCTCCGGATTATCACTGCCTGCCGGTGGGCAATGCCGGTAACATCACCGCTCACTGGATTGGTTACTGTGAATATATCGCCAGCCCTGATGATCATGTCACCGGAGCCTGTGACTTCGGTGATGGAAAAAGTCCTTATGCAGGCGGCTCGATTACCGGCAAGCGTCCGAAAATGCTCGGCTACCAGGCCACCGGTTCTGCCCCGTTTATGCGTGGCGAGATGATCGACAACCCCGAAACTGTGGCTACCGCCATCCGCATCGGCCATCCGCAAAGCTGGGATCGTGCCTGGAAGGTCGTAGAAGAATCCGGTGGCTGGTTTGCCGAGGTTTCCGATGAAGAAATCCTCGCCGCCCAACGTTTGCTCACCCAGCATGAAGGCGTGTTCTGCGAACCGGCTTCCGCCGCCTCATTAGCCGGGCTGATTAACGACCTTAACGCCGGCAAGATCGAGGATGGCTCTAGCATTGTGCTAACCCTAACCGGTAACGGCTTAAAAGACCCGGATACCGCCATCGGCCAATGTAACGGCGAAATGCCGGGCGTGGAAAAAGCCACCATGGTTACCGTGGATGCCGATTTAGAATCGGTACGCAATGCTATCACCGGCTTTATGGACTAAACCGCCAAGCAATGGTCAACGCCGGCAATCTAACCGGGGTTTGTCATATCTAGACTGTCAGTCAACCTGCTCTATCTGGGCGTTTTAAGCCAGATTCACACCTACACCGGCTGTGGCTTATCCATCCGCATCTGGTTGATCGCAAGCCTGGTGCCCTTAATCCCTGCCCTGCAGTGGCACAAGCAGGCCACTAAATCCACTTCAGCCAAGCCGTGTCGCTAACAAAGCAGCGGACTTAAAGCCGTTTCTCTGGGCAAAACGCTCTGCTAAGGTGGAATGGCCAGCTAATGCCACTACAGCAATTTCTTTAAATAACGCCCGGTATAAGAG
>DRZW01000006.1 GCA_011380105.1 Halothiobacillaceae bacterium | reverse complement strand
GGACACAAATGCCGCCGGGCTAACTGTTGGTACCTTCGAGCCACAAGCAGACAGCGCAGAAGACATTACGCTGGAATCGCCGCCCTCTAATAGTGATGAGCTTGCTGTGCCATCTGAAACCGATGCAGGGCAGACAGATTCAGAGCTAACGCTGCAAAGTGATCCCTCGGAAACGGCTGATTCGGCAACCAAAGCAGCGGCCGATGCGTTATTTGCAGATGCAGCGGATCAAGCTTTAGAACCACAAGGAATTGAACAAGATTTTGCTGTGGTGTTTGTAGGAAAGATGCAGTTTTTACTGCCGCGCGAACAGGTTGCAGCTGAGTTTGATCTAACCCAGACCCCCGCACCGATAGGCGGTGCGCCGACATTTGTTGCCGGGCAGATCGAGCATAACGGCAAGCAAGTGTTATTGATTGATCTGGCAGGCCTATCCGGTATCAAGCCGCACCAAAACACCCCACGTAAAGTGGTTTTGCTAGGCAAAAAAGGGCTGTGGGGCATTGTGGCCGAGCAACCTAAACAGATCCGGGAAATCTCCCCTGAACAAATCGCTTGGCGTGAACAGTCCGAGCGGGATAAACGCCGGGTCTGGTTGGCTGGAACGGTTAATGCTGAGCAAACCGCTGTGCTAGATGTAGCCGGACTGAAAGCCAGCTTGCGAGCAGAACGCCATTAAATATCCCAGCCCGAATAAGCCAATCATTTCAGACTAGAATGGGGCGACGAGGACTAGGCTATGACTATTGATTACGCGGTTGATGAAACCTACCAGCCAGGCGTGGATTACGACCACGACAGTGAAGAGCAAAATGAAGGCCAGATGACCCGCTGGGTCAGTTTTACTGTTGATGATGAGATTTATGCGCTAAACGTACTCGATGTGCAGGAAGTGCTGCGGGATGCCGAAATAACCCCAATTCCTGGGGCGCCGGATGCCATTCGCGGTATCATCAATCTGCGCGGCAATGTTGTACCGGTGGTGGATGCGCGCACTTTCTTTGAACTAGAAGAAAAAGAATACGATGCTCAAAGCCGGATTATGGTGATTGAAATATCCACCGGTGAGATTGTCGGATTAATTGTGGATAGTGTAGCCGAAGTGATTCAATTGCCGCAAACCACTGTTGATCAGGCCATGACCACCGTCAATGAAGACCGGGCCCGGCATATTCTCGGTATAGTGCCACAAGACGAAAAGCTGATTATTCTGGTTGATATGAAGAGTTTAAGTGAGCTTGCGGAAGTATGACTGAACATTTCGGGCTGGCAGGATGGCTGGCACTGGTTAGTTTTTTAATGGTTATCGGGCTAGGGATCGTCACCGTGATCGTTTATCGCAATCTGTTGGGCGCACAGACGACCCGTGAGCGTTGGTTCCAGTCACAGATTGAACGGATTGACCGTGAACAGCGTGCCTTAGAGTCAGCGCTGGCCGGCTTGGGTAAGCATATCGATCAGGTGGACTCCAGCACCGCCGAGATTGCACAACAGCTTAAAGCCCAGTCTGAGCGGATTAACGCCCGGATAGAGGCAGTGGCTGCCGAGGATGACCAGCCGGGCTTCAGCCACGCCCTGCGACTTGCCGCTCAGGGTCGGGTGTCTGTCAAAGAATTGATTGATGACTTTGGTATGAGCGAGAGTGAGGCCCGGCTATTAATGCAGGTTAATCAACGCGACCGGCCTTTATCGCGGTAGCCTGGGGTTTTAAGGGCTTGCTTAAACCCGTGCGAGGTTGATTAACGTTTAAGCGCGGTTATTGCTCAATCTGCTCTCTGAGTAACGCCCGGATGCGTGCCGTAGGCGGTTCTATACCGTGCCAGCGTTTAAAACTCTCAGCTGCCTGTTCTACCAACATGCCTAAACCATCTAGTGCCCGAGCGCCATGTTCCGCTCCCCAACGGGCAAATACGGTGGGCTCGGCACCATAGGCCATATCATAGACCACGCTCTGGGCGCCCAGTACATTCGCCGCCAATGGCGGCAGGCTATTGCTCAGACTTGCCGGAGTGGCGTTAATGATTAAATCAAAGGGCTGGGCATCAATGTCGGTGATCGGGCAGCCGCGCAGGGTGGTCTCGTCTTGATTCGCACTGAATTCCTCAACCAGGCCGTAGGCGCGTTCCGGGCTGCGGTTGGCAATCAGTATTTCTGCTGGTTTTTGCGCTAGCAGCGGGGCGAGTACCCCGCGGGTTGCCCCGCCCGCACCTAGAATCAAAATCCGCCGCCCGGTCAGAGGGACATCATGAAAAGCCAGATCCCGAATTAGCCCGACGCCATCGGTGTTATCCCCCAGGATCTGTTCAGGATTGGCAAAATCCAAGGTATTAACCGCCATGGCGCGTTGGGCACGGGCGGTGTGCTGATCGGCAAGTTCAAATGCATCGACTTTAAATGGGACGGTGACATTCATGCCGCGCCCGCCGCGATCAATAAATGTCTTCACAGCCTCGGAAAATCCCCCGACGGGTGCCCAAATGCGCTCATAGGTCAATTCGATACCCACCTCCTCAGCGAAGGTCTGGTGGATTAGTGGCGAACGGGAGTGCTCGATGGGATTACCAATGACAGCAAAGAGTGCGCTCATGGATGAATCCTTTTACAAGTTAAGTTACGACACGAGCCAGTAAACCGGCTTGTAAAAGCCAAAAAACGCCTGCTTAACGTCCAGTCGATGAGGTTGTACGTGCGTATCCCAATCCGCGCCATAACTTAAAATGAACAATATAAATACCGCCCGGTTATAGCCCGACGGGGTTTTTGGCCCCAAGCGATAATTGCTTAACCATGGCCATTGAGGGTGCGCGTGCTGCCATCGGCCGTGCCTAAAATCAGCTCATCAGCCGGGCGTAGCGCAAAAATGCCGTTGGTAACGACACCGGGCATATTGTTTAGTTTTTGCTCCAGCGCAGCCGGATCGCTGATCGAAAGGTTGTGCACGTCGATAATCTGGTTGCCGTTATCGGTGATAAAGCCATCGCGATAAACCGGCTGACCGCCGAGTTTGACCAACTCACGCGCAATCATGCTGCGTGCCATGGGAATAACCTCCACCGGCAGCGGGAAGGCACCAAGTACATCCACCAACTTGCTGTCATCGGCAATGCAGACAAAGCGTTTGGCCATCTGCGCGATGATTTTCTCGCGGGTTAATGCACCGCCGCCGCCTTTGATTAACTGCAGATAGTGATTAGACTCATCCGCCCCATCAACGTAGATTGGCACTTCATTGACCTCGTTTAGATCAAACACCTCAATGCCGTGCTTGCGCAGGCGCTCGGTGCTGGCCTCTGAGCTGGAAACCGTACCTTCAATTCGGTTTTTGATTTTGGCGAGTTCATCAATGAAGTAGTTAACAGTAGAACCTGTCCCCACTCCGACAATGCAGTTATTTGGGATTTGTTCGACTGCCGCTTTGGCGGCGAGTTGTTTGCCGTAATCGGTATTGCTCATGGCATGACACCTTGTTGTTATGGGATCTGATCCGCCTTCGATCGGATCGTGCTAATATGGCTTAACACTATACTATACCAATAAATTCCTCGATTCGACGAGAATCTACCGCAAGGAGAACTGATTTTGACGCCGCTTTTGCGCCGCTATCTGGAATCCATTCTTACCGCCCGGGTTTATGATGTCGCCATCGACTCCCCGCTGGCCCACGCACCACAGCTGTCTGCACGCCTAAAAAACCGTGTCTTGCTCAAGCGCGAGGATACCCAGCCGGTTTTTTCTTTTAAATTACGGGGCGCGTTTAATAAGATTCACCACCTATACCAGCAGGGTTTGCTGCCTAATGGTGTTATTGCCGCCTCTGCGGGGAATCATGCTCAGGGTGTGGCATTAGCGGCACAGACACTGGGGTTGCGTGCGGTGATTGTCATGCCTGAGACCACTCCGCCGATTAAGGTTGATGCTGTGCGCCGACGCGGGGCGGAGATTGTGCTACAAGGCGATACCTTCGATGATGCTTTTGCCCATGCGCAAACCTTAATCGATCAGGAAGGGTTGGTCTACATACCACCCTACGATGATCCCGATATTATCGCCGGGCAGGGCACTGTGGCCGCAGAAATCCTGCGTGCTCATCCAGATCCGATTCACGCGGTTTTCGTACCGGTTGGCGGTGGTGGCTTGGCTGCAGGTGTTTGTGCCTATATCAAAGCGCTGCGCCCGGAAATCAAGGTGATTGGGGTGGAGCCGAACGATGCCGCCTGCCTGCGCGCTGCACTCGATCATGGCAACCGGATACGCCTAGAACAAGTAGGCTTGTTTGCCGATGGGGTCGCGGTTAAACAAATCGGTGAGCATACCTTTAAGGTGCTAAAGGATCATATTGATGATGTGGTGACTGTGAACACCGATGAAATGGCCGCCGCGATCAAGGATATCTTTGATGATACCCGCTCGATTAACGAGGCGGCCGGTGCGTTAGCTACGGCTGGTTTAAAACGTTACGTCAAAATGCACGGCCTGGAAGATCAGACCCTGATCGCGATTGCCTCTGGGGCCAATATGAACTTTGACCGGCTGCGCTTTGTGGCCGAACGGGCGGATATTGGCGAGCAGCGCGAAGGGTTATTTGCCGTCACTATCCCCGAACGCCCCGGCAGCTTCTTGGCATTCTGCCAACTGCTGGGCCGTCGTCAAATTACCGAATTTAATTACCGTTATTCCGATCCATCAAAAGCACATATTTTTGTTGGGCTGCGCTTAGCCAAGCCCGAGGAACGCGAGACGATTGATGCCTTGCTGCAACAAGCCGATTACCCGACGGTTGATTTAACCGATAATGAAATGGCCAAGCTGCACATGCGCCATATGGTAGGTGGCCGGGCGGATGCGGTGGCAGATGAGCGTTTGTTCCGCTTTGAATTCCCCGAGCGGCCCGGAGCGCTGCTGAAGTTTTTATCTAACTTAGGTGCGCGTTGGAATATCAGCTTATTTCATTATCGCAACCATGGTGCGGATTATGGCCGAGTGCTAGTGGGAATACAGGTCGCCGAAGATGACTTACCTGAGCTAGATGGCTATCTTAAGCGTTTGGGTTATCGCTACTGGCCGGAGAGTAATAATCCGGCCTACGAGTTGTTTCTGGGCTAACCTGCAGTCATCGGGCTGGTTTAAACCGACAGTGCCTGGCCGTATTATGCCTCGGCCGGGCGCTCTTCCATGGTCAAGATATGCTCAAATGCTTGCTTTTCTACCGGCATAATCGATAAGCGATTACCCCGGCGTACCAATGGCAGGTTTTCTAATGCGGGTTCGGCTTTGAGTTCTGAAAGGGTAATGACCCGCTTGGTGTGGCGAATATATTTCACGTCTACCAAATACCAGCGTGGTTTGTCCGGGTTGGATTTGGGATCAAAATATTTCGCAGCCGGGTCAAAGGCAGTGTGATCAAAACGAGGCTCGGAGGCGATCTCCATCAGCCCGACAATCCCCGGCACTTTGGTGTTGGAATGGTAGAAAAACGCCAGATCCCCGGGTTGCATCTCATCGCGGATCATGTTGCGCGCCTGGTAATTACGAATCCCGTCCCAAGGCTCAACCTTGACCGATTTTAAATCATCGATCGAGAAAGCATCGGGTTCGGATTTCATCAGCCAGTATTTCATAAATCACCTGTATAACTTGCTTTGCTGGGGGTGGATGATGCCACGTTCGGTGATGATAGCCTGCAGTGGTTGATCCCAGGGGTCGGTAGGTAAGGCGTGCAGTTGCTGGAAAGAAAACGCCACGCCCAGCGCTGTGGGTGGTCGGTGGTGGCTTGCCAGTATCCGATCATAAAAACCTGCGCCCATGCCTAGACGGTTACCATGCAAATCAAAACCCACCAGTGGCACCAATAATGCCTGAATTTGATTGAGCCGCACTTGCACGGTTTTAACCGGCTCGGCGATGCCATAACGGTTGGCAATGCCGGGTTTTTTAGTATGGCAGTGAGCCTGTGCGGCCAATGGGTGGAAGTGCATTTTATTATCACGACCCACCCGGGGCAGATGGGGGCGCAGATTAGTCTGGCTCATTAGCCAGCTCAAATCCGGTTCACCGTCGAATGCGCAGAATCCGGCAAAACGCTGAATATGATTTTGGCGGAACCAGGCGCGGATATGGCGGTTGATTCGAGCGGTGGCTTGCTGGCGCAAGAGTCCGGTGAAAGATCGCCTCTGCGAGCGCAGTTGGCGACGCAGTTGCATTTTTTGCTGCTGGCTCAAAATTGGTTGATCAATTGGTCGGGTAAAATATTAAGGCGTGGCATCAATAATAAGGGTCTTCCGGGACGCCGCTGATGACGCTTCGACCTTGAACCATGTAGGTTCAAGTTGGGCGCTCCGCCCGGCTCATTAGGCTTTCCGCTGCTTGGCGGACCTGCACACAGAACCGTTTGTTACACCCAGTGTCGCAAATTAAGGCTCAAGGGATTGAACGCCACCTGGCGAACGCCTCAGAAGACAATACCTATGCTAGATTGCTGGGCGTTAAGATTCAAGTCCGATCGTACTCGGCGAGTAGGGTGTCGATCTGTGTTTCCAGTGCTTTGAGTTGTTTGGTGTCGTCTGCATGTCCTGTTTGGGGTTGCTCAAGCAGCTCGCGGGCCAAATTCAGTGCCGCCAGCACCGCGATTCGTTCGGTGCTTAATATTTTGCTCTTCTGGCGGATGCTTTGCATCTCCTGGTGAACATAGGCGGCAGTTTCGCGCAGGATAGGCTCATCTTCAGGCGGGCAGACAATTTTGTAATCTTTGTCCATTACCCGCACCGTGACAGTTTTGGTGGATTCGGTCATAAATTGCCCCCGTTGGACTGCTCTGCATTATGGTTTTGGTAGTGCTCCACGCGCCTGATCAACGCTTCGATCTGCTCATGGCTTTCATCGATGGCTTGCCGCATCGCCTGGTTTTCATCTTGCAGGCTTTCGGCGCGCTGTTGCCATTGTTCACGTTCCTGCTCTAGGCGCCGGGTCAGTGCGATCAGCCGGGAAATTTTATCGATTAGCCCATCTGCCATGAGTTTTTATCCTGCCTGGTTTAGAATCGGGATTAGTTCAAAATTCAATCCAACCGAGTGCTTTAATCTATCAATGGCGAGCAGCAAGCGGTCGAATAATTAAATTGGAAGGTTATGCCGGATTATCAACATATTCAACAGCAGTTTCACACGATTAACGCCCAGCCCACACCAGCCGAGGCGCAGGGCGTGTTAATTGGTATGTGGCTCGGCCAGGGGCCATGTTCATTGCATGACTGGGTCAGAGAGCTGACCGATGTGCCACTGACCGATGAGGAAATTCCTCGTGATGTGCACGATATTTTCGAGGATTTTGTGAGTTGTACGACTACGGCTGATAATCTCGGTCTGAATCTGCTGCTGCCAGATGAGTCCTTTCCGTTGAACGAACGGGTACGTACCCTAACGGAATTTGCTCAGGCTGTACTGTATGGTTATGCCATCTCCGGCGGCAAACCGCCGCATGCGCTCGATGAGCAGTCCAAGGAAGTGTTCGATGATTTAGAGCAAATCGCCAATCTGGATACAGAAAATCTGGATGACAGTGAAGATGAGTTCAATCTCCACGAAATCGAACAATATTTAAGCTCGGCACTGCTGGTGATGTATCTCCAGCTCCATCCGCCGGTGCCAGAGACTAACGGCGCGACCCGGCTACAGTAAGTGCTTAAACCACTTAAATTTACGAGTAATATCATGTCGATGACGCCAGTTGATGCCAAAACCATTTGGTTCTTCCGTCAGCGCCGCAAACAGCTTGCCAAATCCATGGGTAAGGGCGCCATTGCCTTGATCCCGGCAGCAAAAACCCAGTGGCGTAATCACGACAATCCCTATCCCTTCCGCCAATCTAGTGATTTTTTCTATTTAAGCGGTTTTGCCGAGCCCGATGCCTTGCTGGTGGTGGCCGCCAAAGGGATTGCCGGCAAAAAACACCAGTCGGTATTGTTCACCCACCCCAATGACCCCGAGCATGCCCGTTGGGAAGGCGCGCGGATGGGGGTGGATCGGGCCTGCAAAATCTTGGGGGTCGATCAGGCCTTCGCGCTGGATGAACAAGACGAGCAGTTATTCACGTTATTGTCGCGGGCAGAGCGAGTGTATTTGCCTTTTGACGATGATGATCTGCTGGCTCAAACCCTGGATATTATTCGCCAATTACGGCAAAAAGCCCGCGCTGGTGTTACAGCGCCGAGGGCGCTGTTGGATGTCAAAGAGCTAATCGCCGAGCAACGGTTGATTAAAGACGAGTTGGAAATAAAGCAACTGCGTCGGGCCGCGCAGGTCTCAGCGCAAGGCCACAATGCGGTTTTAAAGGCGTTGCCCAAAGCCAAAACGGAGTCAGAGCTGGCCGCTGAGCTGATAGCCACTTTCACCCGTGCGGGCGGGGAGTGCGCGTTTCCTTCGATTGTTGCTGGCGGTTCGAATGCCTGTGTGCTCCATTATCGCGAAAATAACCAGCCATTGCCGAAAGATGGGCTGGTGCTGGTGGATGCTGGTGCCGAGGTAGGTATGTACGCAGGCGATATCACACGCACCTGGCCGGTTAGTGGCACGTTTAGCAAGCCGCAGCGTGAACTCTATGAGCTGGTGCTCAAAGCACAGAAGGCGGCCATCGCCACACTTAAACCCGGTGCGGATTTCGATGCCCCCCACCGTGCGGCTGTGGATGTAATCACCCGAGGCTTGATTAAGTTGGGCTTGCTCAAGGGGCCGGTAGCGGAGGCGATCGAGAACGAACATTACAAGCGCTTTTTTATGCACCGTACCGGTCATTGGCTAGGCATTGATGTGCATGATGTCGGTGCTTATAAATCCGATGGCGCCTGGCGTGAACTCAAACCCGGCATGGTGATGACCGTCGAGCCGGGTATTTATATTGATTGCGATGCCAAAGCGCCTGCTCGCTATCACGGTATTGGTATTCGCATCGAAGATGATGTGCTAATTACCGCTGATGGCCATGAGGTGCTGACCGCCGATGTGCCTAAAGAGATTGCGGCGATTGAAAAACAACGTTCCTCAAAATAAGGGCTTGGCCTATGACCTCCGCCTCTCAACCGACTGAATTAAATACCGATGTGCTCATCGCCGGCGGCGGTATGGTCGGCCTTTCTCAGGCCTGGGCGCTGCATTGTGCCGGTTGGCGCGTTTGCGTATTGGAGCAAAATTCGCCCTCGGATCATGCAGATAAATCGAATTATGATCCACGGTTAAGCGCGTTGTCGGATGGTTCGTGGCGCTATTTACAGTCCTTGGGCGTAGCCGGACACGAGTTGGCCAACCAGGCTGCCAAGATCAATGAGGTGCGGGTGTTTAATCAGCACCGCTTTGGTTTAACCCGCATCAGTGCAGAGCAGGCGGGCACGGATGCGCTCGGCCAGGTCGTCCCCAATGCGGCACTGATTAAACGTTTGTCCAGCCTGTTAGATCAGCACGTAGGTGACTGGCGAATTGATGGCGCGCAATATCAAAGCCACAGCAGTGATGACTTTGGCGTCGTGGTTCAAGTTCGTTTGGCAGATGGATCAAGTGGCAGTATTACTGCCCGGTTATTGATTGGTGCCGATGGTGCCTGCTCAGCGGTGCGTGAGGCCTGTGGCATTCAGACCCAGTACCATGATTATCAGCAAACGGCGGTGGTGACCACCGCGCTTCCTAAACGGCATCACAACCATATTGCCCATGAATGCTTTACCAACGGCGGGCCTTTGGCGGTATTGCCGGCAGCCGATGGTCGGGTCTCGGTAGTGTGGGTGATGCGCAAAAATCAGGCCGAACGGCGTATGGCGTTAGGTAATACAGCGTTTGCCGCTGAACTAAAAGCGGCGTTAGGCGGGCGGCTGGGTGGATTTACTGATTTAGCGCCGCGTTATGCCTACCCATTAACCCTAGTTCGCCCCAGAGAGGTTAGGGCCAAACGCACCGTGCTAATCGGCAACGCGGCTCACAGCCTGCATCCGGTTGCCGGCCAGGGCTTTAATTTGTGCCTGCGCGATGTGCGCGATCTTAGCCGTGCGCTTAATGCCGACCGGGGACAAAAACCTGACCCTGGCGCAGATGCGCTTTTGGCAAATTATGCGGCGATGCGTCAACCCGATTATCAGCGGATTATTGGTTTAACCGATGCATTGGTGCGGGGTTTTTTC
>DRZW01000001.1 GCA_011380105.1 Halothiobacillaceae bacterium | reverse complement strand
CGTAATGGCTTTGTGTAAATCAATAGCTTTGGAGGGAATTATATGGATCAGGAGCATTTAATCAGGTTTGAAAAAATCTTACTGCAACGGCAAAGCAAGATCCGCCAAGCGTTGGCTGAAAATGCGCAGGCCAGCCGCCCGGTTGAGCTGGATCAATCACGGCAAGGGCGTTTATCACGCATGGACGCATTACAGGGGCAGGCAATGGCTAAGGCAACCCAGATTCGTCGCGAGCAGGAATTGCTGCGTATTAAGGGGGCGTTGCAACGCTTGAAAACAGAAGATTATGGTCTTTGTTTTATTTGTGGTGAACCCATTGCACTTCGCCGGTTAGAGCGCGATCCTACCGTAACCCGCTGTGTAGCGTGCGCTGAGGAATAACCAAAAAACCCGGCTCTTTTGGCCGGGTGTGGTGTGATAGCTTAATGGAGGCTGTTTTAGTTTTGCCGGATGCCGGCAATCAACCAGTTGGCATCAGGGTTATGTAGATCGCGCTGGACAACCCAGGTCTCATCGAAGCGGTTTAACATGCCTTCTTCGCGAATTTGGCCGGTAAAGCGCACCTGCGCGATGATGTTGTTGTCTTGCTCGCCCAATTCCTCGAGCTCCGCGTCAAGGCTGATGACTTCTGTTTTATTGTGACTTCCCAAATCCGAGCGCACCCGCAGCAGCTCTTGGTACATCTCTGGGGTGACGTAATCAAAGATGTCGGTCATTTCATTGTCATCCCAAGCCTTTTGCAGATGATGGAAATGTCCCTTGGCTGCCCGCAAAAAGCGTTCCGGTTCAAACCAAGATGGCGGCTGGTAGTTCTGTTGGCCACTGAAGTTAAAGCTATCCAGCAGTGAGCCTGGACGAGCTTGCGTTGTATTAAAACCGCTGTGTTGTTGGCGGTTTTGTTCCATGGGGATGACATTATCACGTGTAGTCTGACTGCTAGCACCACCGACTGATCTCTGTGCCAGAGCCTGATTCTGGCGGAAATGGCGGATCAGCATATAGATGCCGAAAGCAAGCAGGCCAATAATCAGAAAATCAAAGAATTGAAAGCCCTCAAAAGCACCGCCCATAAACATCCACGCCAGTAAGCCGCCAGCAGCCATGCCTGCTAACAAACCGCCCATACCCATGCCGGCAGTACGATTGCCAGCACGCTCAGATTGCTGTCCCTGACGTTGCGGGGTGGCCTGCTGGTTGCTTTGCCCCTGATTGCCCAGATTGCTGCCGCCACCAAAGCGACGCGCATCGGCAGTATTAGCAAAGGCAATGGCCAAAAAAGCGGTGATGATAAAAGCGATAATTGATCGGGCTAGTACTGGTCGTTGCATCATATTTGCTTTGTCCCATGTGATTAATTGTTGATTGGACTATATTAGCACGTAGCAATCTCGCACGCGTTAATCTCAAGCACTATGACCGTAGCTGCGCTTTAATTATCCATTAGAAAACCTATCTACGCAGTGCTACTGATTTATAAAAACTACAGCATAAGAATAAATTTATAAAAACCGATTTTAATTGTGATCACGCAGGCCTTGTCTTTTGTTTTGCTGCTGATTACAGCCAGCCAAGCTTGTACCCGGATGGTGTATCAAGCAGCTTATTGGCCTGCATTCGAATTCCTTTCTGTTCTCAATGCTCGCAGCACTCGATAACAATTTTCTAGCCTTCACACCAGTATTGATCGAGCTGGATTGATTAAACTTGACTTGAGCCAAAATTTTGCTGGAAAGGCGCCCGACAGCGCTTTTTTCCCAGCGTTTATTTTTGGCAAACTCAGGTTATTGGCTGTAGCTACACGTATTTGCCTATTAGTTGTATGTGCATTGGATGTTAGACATAAAAAAGTGGCCTTAAGGCCACTTTTTAACAGGGATTTTGGGGTGCTGGTTCAAAGCTACCAGCTTAAGGCCCCGCCGGTTTGATAATCCGTAACGCGGGTTTCAAAGAAGTTTTTTTCCTTTTTAAGGTCAATGACTTCGCTCATCCATGGGAAGGGGTTATTGGCACCTGGATATAATTCCGACAGGCCGATCTGGTTACAACGGCGGTTGGTAATAAAGTGCATGTACTCTTTGCACATCTCCGAGTTCAGACCGAGCAAGCCATTGGGTAGGGTATCGCGAGCGTAGGCGATTTCGAGCTCACAGGCTTCGTGCAGCATAGTGTGCACTTCTTCTTTAAAGGTCTCGGTCCAAAGCTCTGGGTTTTCGATCTTGATTTGGTTGATAACATCAATACCGAAATTCAGGTGAATCGATTCATCGCGCATAATATACTGATATTGCTCAGCAATGCCGGTCATTTTGTTGCGGCGGCCCAAGCTTAGAATCTGGGCAAAGCCAGTGTAGAACCACATGCCTTCAAAGACCACATAAAAGGCTACCAGATCGCGCAAGAAGTCCTGTGCGCCTTGTTGAGTTGAGGTATCAAACCCGCCGCTGGATAGATTCTTGGTATATTTCAAAGCCCAAGCATCTTTGGCGGTGATGGATGGCACCTCGCGGTACATATTAAACAGCTCGCCTTCAGACAAACCGAGTGAATCGACGATGTACTGGAAGGTGTGGGTATGAACCGCTTCCTCAAAGGCTTGGCGCAATAGGTACTGGCGGCATTCAGGGTTGGTGATCTGCTGATAGATAGCAAGAACAATATTGTTGGCAACCAGGCTTTCAGCGGTGGCAAAAAGCCTAAGTTGCGCATTACCATGTGGCGTTCATCTTTGCTTAGCCCATCTGCGCTTTTCCAGAGCGCTATATCCGCTTGCATGGAAACTTCGGTTGGCATCCAGTGGTTGTTACAACCGGCAAGATATTTCTCCCAAGCCCATTGATACTTCAATGGCAGGAGCTGGTTAACATCGGCGGTGGCATTGATAATGCGCTTTTCGGATACATCAACCCGTTGGGCACCGGTAGCGATGCCTTCTAAGCCGGTTTTGCTAACTTCGTGGCCAGCTTCGGTTGGTTCAGCAAAGGTCGTTGGCTGTGGCTCAAAGGCTTGATCGTGCCAGAATTGCTCGGCGCGATGGGCCTGTTTTGGATCTGATTGTTTCGGGCTTGCGCTTTTCAGTGGGTCATTCCAGTCAAGCATGCTGATTGCTCCTTTCTGGTGTGGGCGCGGCAGAATGACCGCGCTGGGTTGTATTTAAGATTACTGACAGGCTTCGCATTCCGGGTCATCAATCGAGCAGGCCTGTTGCTGTGGTTCGGCAGAAACGCCGCGTAACTTGCCATCGAGTTTGTTCATGGTGGTTTTTTCAATCCGGGTTTTGGCAGCTGCCCGCAGATAGTAGGTGGTTTTTAAGCCACGCACCCAAGCTAGTTTGTACATGTTGTCGATCTTCGGCCCGGAAGGTTCGGCCATGTACAGATTGAGCGACTGTGCCTGGTCAAGCCACTTCTGACGACGGGAAGCTGCTTCAATCAACCAGCGTGGGTCAATCTCAAAGGCGGTGGCATATAGCTCTTTTATTTCTTCCGGCACTCGGTCGATATGCTGAACTGAGCCGTCGAAGTATTTAAGGTCATTGACCATCACCTCATCCCAGAGATCGAGTTCTTTGAGATCACGCACCAGATAGGGGTTGACTACGGTAAATTCACCCGACAGGTTGGATTTAACAAACAGGTTCTCAAAGGTCGGCTCAATGGATTGCGAGACCCCGCAAATGTTGGAGATGGTCGCTGTCGGTGCAATCGCCATGGTGTTGGAATTGCGCATGCCCTGGACTTTGATCTTCTCGCGCAGCGAGTCCCAATCTAATGAGGTGTCCTCGTTGACATCCAGATAATCGCCACGTTCTTCGCGCAGCAGTGCCAGTGAATCAATCGGCAAAATGCCGCGGCTCCAGAGTGAACCTTCGTAGCTTTGATAGCGCCCACGTTCAGCGGCCAGATCTGATGAGGCGTTGATGGTCAAATAGCTGATTAGCTCCATGGACTGATCGGCGAATTTGACTGCCTCTTCGGAGGCATAGGGCAGGCGCTGTTTATAGAGCGCATCCTGAAAGCCCATAATGCCCAAACCCACTGGACGGTGGCGTAGGTTGGAATTACGCGCCTGCGGTACGGAATAATAATTGTACTCGATGACGTTATCGAGCATCCGCATGGCCGTTTTGATGGTGCGTTCGAGTTTGTCGCGGTCTAAGCCGTTTTCATCGACGTGTTGAGCCAGGTTCACCGAACCCAAGTTGCAGACGGCGATCTCATTGTCATTGGTGTGCAGGGTGATTTCAGTGCAAAGATTAGAGCTGTGTACCACACCAGCATGCTGGTTGGTATAACGGATATTGCACGGATCTTTAAAGGTCACCCAGGGGTGGCCGGTTTCAAACAGCATCGACAGCATACGACGCCACAGGGTGACAGCTTTAATGCGACGGAAGTTTTTAATCTCACCACGATCGGCCTTGGCTTCATACTCGGTGTAGGCTTTTTCAAACGCCTTGCCGAATAAATCGTGCAGATCCGGGGTATCCGAGGGAGAGAATAATGTCCACTCACCATCTTCCGCGACCCGCTTCATAAACAGATCAGGAATCCAATTGGCGGTATTCATGTCGTGGGTGCGGCGGCGATCATCGCCGGTGTTTTTACGCAGATCCAGAAACTCTTCGATATCCAAATGCCAGGTTTCTAAATAGGCACAGACCGCTCCTTTGCGCTTGCCACCTTGGTTAACTGCTACGGCGGTGTCGTTGGCGACCTTCAAAAACGGTACCACCCCTTGTGATTGCCCATTGGTGCCTTTGATATGACTGCCCAGCGCCCGCACGCGGGTCCAATCATTGCCCAAGCCGCCGGCAAATTTTGACAACAAAGCGTTGTCACGAATCGCGCTGTAAATACCACCTAAATCATCCGGTACGGTGGTCAGATAGCAAGAAGACAATTGCGGGCGCAGTGTGCCGGAGTTAAATAAAGTCGGGGTTGAGCTCATAAAGTCAAAGCTCGACAGCAGACGATAGAACTCAATGGCGCGTTCTTCGCGGTCGATTTCGTTAATCGCCAGCCCCATGGCTACCCGCATAAAGAAAGCCTGCGGCAGTTCAAAGCGGGTTTGGTTGTGGTGTAGGAAATAGCGGTCATACAGGGTTTGCAGCCCTAAGTAGGTAAATTGCAGATCGCGTTTATGGTCGATAGCTCGGCCTAAGCGCTCAATATCAAATTGCGCCAAGGTCGGGTCGAGTAGTTCATGCTCAATGCCGGCTTTAATGTAGGCATGGAAATACTGCGGGTAGATTTCCTGCATATCACGCTGATTACAAACCGTAATCGGGTGCTGCACAAAACGCAGTGCTTCGGTGCGCAAGGAATCGAGCAGCAGGCGGGCGGCAACTTGAGAGTAAGCCGGGTCGACCTCGATTAAAGTCCGCGCGCTCATAACCAGAGCGGCGCTAACCTCGTGTTCGGCCACACCGTCATATAAATTACGAATAGTCTCTTCGGTAACTTTCTGAGGATTAACCCCAGTTAGTCCGGAACAGGCTTCCTCAACCAAGGCGCCCAAACGCTCGATATTAAGTGGCTCAACCCGCCCATCCGGATAGGTGACATTAAGCTCAGGGCGCTTGGACTGCTTTTCAGCCGGAGCTTCGGCGGCTCGTTTCTGAGCTTGTCGTTCGCGGTATAAAACATAGGCCCGGGCGACTTTATGGTGGCCTTCGCGCATTAACGCCAATTCGACCTGGTCCTGGATATCTTCAATATGGATCGTACCGCCACCGGGCATACGCCGGCTTAGTGCATGATTAATTTTTGCGGTCAGCGATTCGACAGTTTCGCGTACTCGCACAGATGCTGCCGCACTGCCGCCTTCAACGGCCAAAAACGCCTTGGTCATGGCCACCGAAATCTTGGCGGGGTCGAAGGCTGTGAGTTTACCGTTGCGACGAATCACGCGCATCTGCCCCGGTGTGCTGACGGCCTGTTCACTGACTGACATTGCCGAACGCTCCGGATCGTGTCTGACACTATGCTCTGTGCTCTGTTCCGCAACTGTATTGCTCATAGCTTCTCCTGACCTAATGAACCTGTAATCGAATCGAAATTTGTTGCCGCTGACATTTGCCGGCTGCTGTCGCGCTGGCATGCGCCTAATATCCTTCAATTTTGGACAGTTCTTGCCGAAAGTCAAATACGATTTAGCGAAAAAACACAACACACAGTAGCTTAGAGTGAACGATAGCAACTATATATTGTGTTTTTGCATTTTTCAGGGTGAAAGTATCAGGCTGGCTTCGAGTGATTAATCTGTGAATAAGTTGAGGGGAAAATCATTAAAACAGCCTGCTTTTAGGCAGTTGGAACCGATCTTAAAGACTAGGTTTGCAGGTGGATAACTTCGTTGAAAAAAATTATCTACCACTAGTAGGGGCTGGCTGCTTAAA
Organism: Halothiobacillaceae bacterium; assembly: GCA_011380105.1. Classification (GTDB taxonomy): domain Bacteria; phylum Pseudomonadota; class Gammaproteobacteria; order Halothiobacillales; family Halothiobacillaceae; genus Guyparkeria. The sequence goes on along the minus strand of DRZW01000001.1, from coordinate 3,792 downwards.
AGTGAGAGGAAAGTCGATCCCGATTGGCAAACGAGTCAGGCATAATGACGGTTAAATTAAAACGGCGCTTTGGATAAGGCGAATGCGAATATTGTTAACCGGTGGGCCGGCTTTATTGGCGCTGCGGTGGCGCAGCGGCTGCTGACTGAGGGTATCCAGGTGTTTGGGGTGGATAATCTCAACGATTATTACGATGTCCGCTTAAAGCAGGCCTGGCTTGCACCATTAAAAAATCAGCCGGGCTTTCGCTTTGCAAAAATCGACATTACCGCAGCCGATTAACTGTTTGCGCTGCTTGCTGGCGAGCGGTTCGATGCGGTAATCCACTTGGCAGCGCAGGCAGGGGTACGTCATTCGATTGATCACCCGCAGGCCAACGAGCTCATGGCCCACAGTTACAGCGCGCTATATGGTCTGCCCACCACCGGTCTGAGGTTTTTTTACGGTTTACGGTCCTTGGTGGCGACCTGATATGGCGCCATATATCTTCACCAAACGTAAGATGTGTACAACCACGGCCATCATAGCCGTGATTTCACCCATATTGATGACATAGCCGATGGTGTGGTGAAGGCATTAAGCCAGACAGCCCAGCCTGCGCCGAACTGGTACGAGACTGGCGCTGATTTTGATCGGTCGTTTGCGCCTTTCCGATTATTTAATATCGCCAGTAGAAATCCGGTGGCGCTGAGGCGTTTTATTGAGTTAATCGAGCAGGCCTGTGGTAAATAGGCCCGGCTTAATTATCTGCCTAAGCAGCCGGGTGATGTTGAAGCGATCTGGGCGGATACCACAGCGTTGCAAGAAGCGGTGGGTTATGCTCCGAAAATGGATATTGAAACAGGCGTGAAACGGTTGGTTGACTGGTATCGCGACTATTATCGGGTTTAGCGGGAAGGTGCAGAGGCATGGCTTCAGAGTTGTGGGAAATTGAAGAATTTATTGACCAGGTTTTGCCGTTTCGCTCATTGCCCGAATCAGAGCGACGGGCGCTGGTTAACCAGATGGTGGTGCGTTATTTTCGGCGGGGTAGTGATTTTCCACCGCCGCAGTCACATGGTGTTTGGATTGTCCGCAGTGGCGCGCTGCTTTTGCGGGATGCTCAGAGCGGAGCGCTGGCCGACACCCTCGCTGAAGCGGATGTCTACAACCACAATCAGGTTAGTGCCAGCCTGCTGGAGGCTGAACTGGCCGAAGACAGCCTGTTTTATTTTCTGCCTCCCGATGTTGTAGATGATTTGACTGAGCGTTTTGAAAGCATTGCCCTGCATTTTGAAAATGCGGCCCATAAACGACTATCGCGGGCGGTTACCACGATGCGCGAGCACAGCCGCGCCATGCAAGGGTTGTTAACCGCTAATGTCAGCCAACTGGTGCGTCGTCAGCCGGTGGTGGCCAGCCCGGATATATCCATTCGCCAGGCAGCCGCACAAATGACAGAAGCTAATGTCTCCTCGCTGTTGCTCACCGAGCAGCAGCGTTTGGTGGGCATGATTACCGACCGCGATCTGCGCCGGCGCTGTCTGGTAGCTGGCATAAGCGCAGAGAAACCCGTCGCTGAGATTATGACGCGCCGACTGATCACCACCGGCCCGGAAACCCCCGCTTTTGAGGCAGCGCTAATCTTCTCGCGCGAGAATATTCACCACTTGCCCATCGTTGATGCCCAAGATCATGTGCTCGGGCTGGTCTCCACCTCCGATTTATTACGCCAGTATGCCACCCATGCGGTTCATTTAGTGCGCGATGCCATGGCCGCCGAGAGTATCGAGCAGATTGCCCAGACCGGTCAGAAATTGGCCGATCTGCAAGTGCAACTGGTGCAGATGGGCGCAGATAGCGAAGTGCTTGGTGAAGCGGTCGTGACGGTTACCGATGCCTTGGCAAGACGTTTGTGGATACTCGCTGAGCATGAATTCGGCCCGGCACCGGTGCGATATGCCTGGGTGGTAATGGGCAGTCAGGCACGCCGCGAGCAAACCCCGCATACTGATCAGGATAACGCCCTGATTCTCGATGATGATTTTGTGCCAAGGTTGCACCAGAAGTGGTTTCTACAGGCCACCGGCTTTGTCGCTGACGGGTTGGCGCGGGCGGGTTTAAAACATTGCCCCGGTGAAATGATGGCGACCAACCGCCAATGGCAGCAAACCATCACCCAATGGCAGCATCAGTTTAACGAGTGGTTGACCACCCCGGAATCCAAGTCATTGATGCTGGCTGGTCATTTTTTCGATATGCGAGTGGTGTCGGGTCAGGCGGTTTTGCTCGATACCATTTGGAAAAAAGTCCGCCCACAGGTGCAGAAAAACGAAATCTTCCTGCATAAACTGATCGATAATGCTTTGCAGCATCGTCTGCCATTGGGTTTTTTTCGGCACAAGCTGGTGCTCGATTCTGAAAGCCGAGCTCATGGACTGGATTTAAAACACGCCGGTTTGCTTCCTATTGTCGATATTGCCCGGATTTATGCCTTAAAAGCGGGTTTAAGCGAGCTCAACACCATCAACCGCTTACAGAAGGCTGGGGAAACAGAATGGCTTTCGGCTAAATCTGCCGCAGAGTTAATTGATGCCTGGCGGCTGTTTTATATGTTGCGCAACCGCCATCAAAGCGAGCAAAGTCTGGCGCATAAGCCACTGGATAACCAGATACCGGTGAGCGCATTATCCAGGCTCGAACAGAACCATTTACGCGATGCGTTTCGGGTGGTTTCCGATCACCAGCAGTGGCTGCGTGCACAGGCCGAAGGCCGTTTTTAGGGTGATTTATGAGCACAAGCTTGATCCAGCGCGGTTATCTCTGGTGGCTTAACCGTCAACTCTACCGCGCGCGCTGCAACATAACCGAGTTTAACCCGCGCACTGCCTTATTAGCAGCCACGTGGCCTGATTTGCGTCAATCTTGGTTGCAAGCAGAATATCTGGTGCTGGATTTTGAAACCACCGGCTTGAATCCGCGTACTGATAAGATTCTAAGCGTGGGCTGGGTTGTTTGCCGGGGTGATCAGATTTTACTCGACCAGCGCCATCATTGCCTGGTAGCCCCAGAGCAGCCACTGACTGAAGCCAGTGTGGTTATTCATGAAATTACCGATGACCAGGCAGTTCAAGGGGTGTCATTAGAGCAGGCCTTAACCGCGCTTTTCGAGGCGTTACAGGGGCGCATTCTGGTAGCCCATAATGCCCGCTTTGAGTTGGCTTTTTTAAAGCAAGCCGTCAATTCACTCTGGCCGGGTAAGCTGGTGTTGCCGGTGATTGATACCATGCATTTAGCGAAACGACGGCTAGATCGGCTCCAGCGGCCCTATCAGACCGGCGCAATGCGGTTAGACACCTTACGCCAGGCCTATGGCTTGCCTCGATATAAAGCGCATCACGCACTGATTGACGCGCTGGCCACCGCTGAATTGTTCTGCGCCATCGCCCAGCACCATTCCCCCAAAAAGCCTGTTTGTATCAGCGCGCTTTTGCACCCAGTCTGGTTTTAGCTGGGTTATTGTTTCTTTTTCGCCCACGAGTCGCGTAGCGTAACCGTGCGGTTAAACACCGCCTGACCAGGCTTATGCTCTTGACTGTCGGTGACAAAATAGCCGTGACGTTCAAATTGAAACACCGTTTCAACCCCGGCATTGGCCGCATCCGGTTCGACGTAAGCGTTTAACGTATGAATGGAATCCGGGTTGAGGTCATCTAAGAAATCTCGCTTGATTTCCGGGTCATCACCATCACGGCGGCCACCGGGAGCCGGCTCTTTAAATAAGCGATCATATTGGCGCACCAAGGCTGGCTG
>DRZW01000002.1 GCA_011380105.1 Halothiobacillaceae bacterium | reverse complement strand
TGTAGTGTGTTCGCCAGTTGCTGCAAGGCATCAGCATTTTTGTAAGAAAATTGACGCTCTACCAGTTTGAGTGATGACTTAGGGCGGCGTTTGGCTTTTTGTCGTGCTCGCATTTCGGCAACCAGCTGGTCAATAACACACTGGTACTGTTCTTGCAGTTTGGATACTTGATTTTCGCTGGCTCCGCGGTTTTGCTGCAGCCAAAAACCACGTTCAGGCTCGTTGAATTCCAGGTAGCGTTCAATCAACGTGCTGTTGGGCGTTTTGCTGTCTTGTTCAAGTAAACGAGTCTCGGTGCGTTCAATCATTAACGCCAGCGGCTCTAGCAGCTTTTTTGCCTCCCGACGGATCGCATCGTAATATTCATTAGCCAGTTTCTCGGCTTGTTTTTTGTCCAGATCAAAAAAATCGTGCGGTAAATCTGTTCTGGCAATGGCACGCTTGGCGGCTCGCCGAGCGAGGCTCGCTGCCTGTTGATAGCGGCCATTTAACATCCGGTCGACAGCGCGCATGCGCCGTTTGTGTATGCGTTGGCGTTCGGGGTTGACCAAGTTGAAATATGCCTGATTTGATTCCAGCCCAAGTTGCGCCAGATTAATCACTTTGTGCATCTGCGAGAGAATTTGCTCTGCCTGTTGTTTTAATAATTTAAGCTTTGCCAGACTTTCTTTCTGACCAGCCTCGGCTACTAATTGGTCATACCGTTGCCTGTCGAGGGGGTTGGGATCGAGCTTAAGCTCAGATAATGGGATGTGCTCCACGCCCTCAATTACCGCGGCATGTTCGGCGGGGTTAATTAACCTACAGCGGTTGGCGTAAAGGGACGCTAAATTTTCCATGCTTTTGATTCCGGCAAAATAATCCGGGCTGGTCCAAGCTTTATCTCCGTTGTTGGTCTCGACGCCAATGGCGGAAAAATCCAGTAACGGCCCGGCATCAGCATTATCGCTACCGCTAGCATGGCTGTTTCCATCAGGGGCATGGCATAAATCCAGACCACAGAGAATAATGCGTTCAAACCCCATGAGGTGAGCTAGTTGTACCGACATGTGGGTGACAGTCGGGCCGGCAAAATGACTGGGCGGAATGTCTTCTAGATCTTCATGGTCGGCCGGTGTGCTCCATGGCACCCTGCGGCCAGTATAGAAAATGGTATGTGGCCAGCGGTTGGTTATCGTCGGATAGGCATGGTTGCCACAGACCAGCACGGTCGATTCGGGGAATTGAAACATCTCACGGCTAACGGTCAAACTAATGGGGTTAGGGTCGACGGTGGTGATGATGTCGGGCACAATTTCATCTTGTTGTAGGCGCCTGCTGACACGCGATACTGCGATTAGAAACAACTGGTTACGATGTTGTTTGATCCAGTCAATTTGTCCATCTAAAGAAGGCCCGCCGCCAATTACAACGACTGTTTTCCCCGCAAAACAGTTTTTTAGATGCGTCACACTGGCATTGAAGTTCGGCGCGCAGAGTAACTGCGACTGAATAAAATGTGCCTGATTCAAATGGGCAACATGGTAGAACTGAGCGCTGGTCAGAATACGATCAAATTCTTCACTTAACCGGTCATATTCCGGATCAGCCCCATCCATGCAGGCCAGTGAGCGTTTTAGGATTACGCCATCAATCTTAAAATAGCCCGATATTTGCAACAGGGTGGATGTTTCCTCCCACTGATCAGGAGTGATTAGGTGGATATATTCGTCTAATTGTTCAGAAATATCGGTTTTTTGAAGCAGTGCGTTATAAATCGATGCAGGCTCAATGAAAATCCAGCGACTACCGCGTGGCAGGTTGGTTTTGTGCTGGCGTACAAAGCGGATCAAGTGTCCCGAATCGCTGCCGATAACAACATACAGCCGGTCTTGCTGGTGCAGTTGTTCGCCGAAATGACGTGCAAGGATGTAGAGCGCGTGACTTTGTTGACTGCTGCTGGGGTGTTTATGACCGCCACTAAAGTGACGTGCATTGAGCGAGGCGATCACCCATTCACCTTGATTGGTTTGCAACCATTCGTAGTCTTGGTCCTCGATGACCTGATGGGCTTTTTCAGTTTGCTCTTCGCTCATAAAACCAGTCCTATTGATTTAGCTGTCGATAATGTTAGCGAATATTTCCTACTCTAACGCGATTGCGGTAGTTTATGGGTTAGCAGCAGGCTCAAAATATTATTTTCGGTGTTCGTGTATTAATGCAAAAAACAGGCCAGGTGAAGCATGTTCAATGGAAGCTCCGTTCTGATAACCGGAGGCACAGGTTCATTCGGGCAAAAAATGACCCGGACGTTGCTCGAGCAGTATGAGCCGCGCCGGGTTGTGGTCTACTCGCGTGATGAGCTAAAACAATTTGAAATGCAGCAGGTGTTTGATGATAAACGCATGCGGTTTTTTATCGGCGATGTGCGTGATCGAGAGCGGCTCATCCAGGCGATGCAGGGCGTGGATTATGTCATCCATGCCGCGGCCCTCAAGCAGGTACCGGCAGCTGAGTATAATCCCACCGAATGCATTAAAACCAACATTCACGGCGCTGAGAATGTAATTCAGGCGGCACTGGCTAACGATGTGCGGAAAGTGATCGCCCTTTCCACCGACAAAGCAGCGAACCCGATCAACCTGTACGGAGCTACCAAACTGGCTTCTGATAAACTGTTTGTGGCTGCTAATAATATGGCAGGTGGCCATCCTACCCGTTTTTCTGTGGTGCGCTATGGGAATGTGGTTGGCTCGCGCGGCTCGGTGGTGCCGTTTTTCCGCCAGTTAATCGCCGAAGGCGCCGATCATCTGCCGATCACCCATCAGGATATGACCCGTTTCTGGATTACCTTGCAGCAAGGGGTAGATATGGTGATTAAAAGCTTTGCGCGGATGCATGGTGGGGAAATTTATGTACCGAAATTGCCATCCGTGCGTATCGTTGATTTGGCCTCTGCCTTGGCACCGGATTTGCCGCAGAAGATTGTAGGCATAAGACCCGGTGAGAAGCTCCACGAGGTTATGTGTCCGGCTGATGATTCCCATCTGACGCTTGAATTTGACGACCACTTTGTCATCCGCCCGACCATTACCTTTACGAGTCGGAATAACAATTTCGAAGTCAATGCGTTAAATGAAACGGGTCGACCGGTTCAGACTGGGTTTGAGTACAATTCTGGAAGTAACACCCACTTTCTCGACGTGGATGAGATTCTCGCGTTCAACGATAGGGCTGGTGTGTGATTCCTTACGGACGGCAGGATATTCGCGAGGAGGATATCGCGGCGGTCACCGAGGTGCTACGCTCGGATATGATCACTCAGGGGCCGGTCGTACCCCGGTTTGAACAGGCTGTAGCCGGGCAGGTGGCTGCGGCTCATGCGGTGGCGGTTAACAGTGCCACCTCCGCTTTGCACTTGGCCTGTCTAGCGCTGGGGGTGGGGCCGGGTGAGACTGTCTGGACCAGTGCCAACACCTTCGTCGCTTCCGCTAATTGCGCCCGCTACTGCGGTGCGGCGGTTGATTTCGTGGATGTTGAGCCAGCAACCGGCAATATCAGTATTCCAGCACTGGAAGCGAAACTAGCCCAGGCGGCGCGTGTCGGGGTGATCCCACGGGTCTTGATCCCGGTTCATTTCGCCGGCCAGCCAGTTGATATGCCCCGCATTGCTGCTCTGGCCGAAGAATACGGCTTTTCCGTAATCGAGGATGCCAGTCATGCCATCGGTGCGCAGTATCAGGGCGAGGCGGTTGGCTCATGCCGATACAGTGATATCACCGTGTTCAGCTTTCATCCGGTTAAAATCATCACCAGCGGCGAGGGCGGTATGGCCGTGACCAATGATGCCACGCTGGCCGCGCACATGGCCCGCTTGCGTAGCCATGGCATAACCCGCGATTCAAAGCTGATGGATCGTCTACCTGATGGCCCTTGGTACTACCAGCAGATCGAGCTGGGCTTTAACTACCGGATGACTGATCTTCAGGCTGCGCTGGGACTGAGCCAATTACAAAGGCTAGCTGCTTACATAAAACGGCGATGTACCTTGGCAGATAAATATGAGCAAAGTTTAGCTGATCTGCCTTGTAGGCCACTATTGCGCGATGCTGCTGCTCAGTCCGCCTGGCATTTATATGTCATTCGCTTGGACGATCCTGGCCGACGCCGAGAGGTATTCGAGGCTCTGCGCGCGCGCGGTGTGGGTGTGAACGTGCATTACATCCCGGTGCCCTCCCAGCCTGATTTCGCCCAACTGGGTTTTGATATGCATGATTATCCCGGCGCACGTGATTACTATGCTGCCGCGATTTCATTACCCCTGTTTCCGGCGTTGAGTGATGCCGAACAGGACGAAGTGGTGCACCATCTCCGTGAGGTATTAACATGAGGCTGGCCGTGATTCCGGCGCGGGGTGGGAGTAAACGCATCCCCCGTAAAAACATCCGTGAGTTTTGTGGCAAGCCGATGATCGCTTGGTCAATTGAGGCGGCGCGCGAAAGCGGCTGCTTTGATCGGATCATCGTCTCCACGGATGATCCTGAGCTTGCAAGCTTGGCCGAACAATATGGTGCAGAGATCCCTTTTCTCCGGCCGAGCAGTCTCGCCGATGACCGAGTTGGTACCCGGCCGGTGTTGCACCATGCTCTGCGATATTTTATCGACCAGGGTGAGCGGATAACCTATGCTTTATTTCTTTATCCGACAGCGCCTTTAGTGACAGCCCGCCGGCTTGCTGCCAGTTTAAAGAGTTGGCTGAATGATCAGACACGGCCTGAACGGGCTATGGCTGTCACAACATTCGCTTATCCACCTCAGCGGGGGTTTACTTTGGATTCGAATGGCCATATTATCCCGCCTTCTCCTGCCGTCATGAATGCGCGTTCCCAGGATTTGCCTGTGATGTATCACGATGCCGGTCAGTTCTATTTTATCCGGCCTGATCTGGCTGGAGTTGTTCATGATCAGCCCTTTATTCATCCGGATACCTTCCCAGTGATTTTGCCTCACTATCTAGTGCAGGATATAGATGATGAGGATGACTGGATTCGTGCCGAGGCGATGTTCCAATATCTGCTCAGAAAAGAAGTTTAAGGAGCATGCGACTCGTTTTGGTTGCCCATGGAGCACCTAGGTGGGGGTTTGGTCACCTCAATCGCTGTCGGGTATTAGCGGAGACAGCACAGCGCCGGGGCTGGACGACTTTTTTGTTGCTGCGCGGCCCTGCTCAGGCGGTGAGTGCGCGTTTGCCAAAGGGAATTGGGTACGTTGAAATCCTGGATATCGATGCGCCAAGAAAAGAAGAATGGCGAAGGTTAAGATCATTACTCAATCGGGCCGATCGTCTGATTGTTGATCATCCAAATCTGGATGCGGACTGGGCTAATTGGCTGGCTGCTCAGGGGGTTCCTTGGCTCACTTTCACCCATCGTTCTTACTGGCTCGGGGAGCCGGATTGGTTAGTCAATATTCGGCCAGGGTTGTCCCCGCCTTCTGGCTGTAGTCGTACACGCTGTTTATTTGGCCCGGCTTTTGCGGTTTTGCGTACCGAGTTCCATCAACCTTGCCAGCAGCCATACCTTCCTTTCTCTGAGAATCCACGTTTGTTCGTCACTTTTGGAGGGGGTGATGATTTTGGCGCTTCCGCCCGGCTACTTCCCGCGCTGTTAGACCAGTTTTCCACTCTGTCCATCGATGTGGTCACCACCGCAGAGAACACCGGCCTGTCTTTAGTCCAACGCCTAGCGCGGGATTACCCCGAACGCCTCCGGCTTTATGTCAACCCGCCCCAGATGCAGCCATTGATTTGTCAGGCTGGTGCGGCTTTGGTTGCTGGCGGAACAACAACCTTTGAGCTTGCCGCATTAGGCATTCCGTTTCTAGTTGTCTCGCTGGTGGAAAATCAGCGTGAACAGGCTGTTGCTTGGGCGCAATTGGGTATGGCATTCGACTTGGGGTGGATTGATGACCCGGATGTGGTCGAGCGGGCCGCGGATAGTATCAGTCAGCTTATGGCGAGCGCCGATGAATCTCGCCGGCGGCACGCTATCGGCCCCGCCGAGGTCGATGGGCTCGGTGCCGATCGGATTATTCAGGCACTTGAATCAGACCCACCAAGAAGATAATTGCTGGCGGCTTCAGCGCGTGCCCAGGCTTGTTCGCGATTCTCACCTGTGGCGATGATGGCTGCGAAACGAGCGCCGGAATGTGCCAAGGTTGGAATGGGGTCTGCTCGATCAAGCTGCCAATGTACTGCTTGGATGCCCGGCATCGCTGCAACCGCTGCTAGGCGTTGCTTATCAGGGCGGGATTTGAGACGATCAGCGTCGAGGGCGGTAAAAAAACGCACAACCAAACCATCGACGATGTCATGCTGGGTGGTACGTTTAAGTACCTCGCGCTCACCTAATGCTTGTGCGATGGCTACGTCTATCAAATCAATGCCTGATACCCCAAGTGCCACCTCGCGCATAAACCCGCCTGGAATACGTGCGGCAATTTCTAATAGGCAAGGCCCCTGAGGGCCGATAATAAATTGCGGGTAAACGATGCCATCGCGAAGCTCGATCGCTTCAGTAGCGCGTTGTACGGCGGTGCGTAATGCTGCCTGGTCCTCGGTGCCAAGGTGGGCAGGGGCGGCATGTGCAACCGCAATGCCAAAATGGGGTGGGGCGGCGGTCACACGCTCACTGATGGAGATCAGGTGTGATTGGGTGTCCTCAACCACGGCGGTGACATTGATTTCAGGGCCGGGTACAAACACCTCAATTAAAACTCGTTGGTCCGGGGCGTGTGCAAAGGCTTTGCGCACGGCTGATTTAAGACCGGTGTAGTCATCGACTCGGCTGGTACCGCGCTGCCCTGAGTTTACTGCGGGTTTGATAACAACAGGAAATCCATGCTCGACGGTGAAATCATGTGCCTCGTTAATGTCACGAATGCGGCGATAAGGCGAGGTGGGCACTCCGTGACGTAGAAAAGCGTCTTTCATTGCCAGTTTATCGGTTGCCAGCATGGCACTGCGCGGCGACAGCGCGGGTAGAGCCAGGTCTTTGGCAACCGCTGCCACTGTGGGCACAGCTGTCTCAGATGAAAGCGTCATGACCCCATTGATTCCTGCCCGTCTGGCGATATTGATATTGCCAGGTGCATCATCCGTGCTAGCCTGATAAAAATGATCAGCCAGAGCAGCCCCCGGAGCGGCGGGATTTATATCGGTTGTCAGCACTGTTAAACCGAGCGCTCGAGCACGTTCTATGGCTGGAACTTGCTCCCGACCGGCTCCGATGATCAGTAGTTTTTGTTTCATGCCAAAGTTTTTGCAAAGCGGCGAATGGTGGTTCCATCAAAGCGGCCGACAAAATCGAAACGATCCGCTTCGGCACAATGCAGCACATCTGAACCGTATCCCAGTGATACCAGATTCATACCGCTGTCCGAGGATAGGAAGTCGCGTGCAAGATTGTCTGAATAGTACGGATTGAGCGTCCCTCGAATCCAGGGGCTTTCCAGATGCTTCAGTATCAAGGTGACACCAATCCGGTCCTCGATGGCAGGTTGGTTGTTGCGGCCTGCGGCTAGCAGGGTGATCGAACGGTTTTCCGATCTTGCGATCGATTCAGCCGCCCGAGCCGCAGCGCGAGCGTTGTTGACTGTGCCGATCAACACGGGGTTATCTTCGCCTCCGGCCACTCGTATGCACTCGGTTCCATTTGTCGAACTGATAACAACATGCTTGCCATCAAATCTCTCTCCCAGAATCTCCGTCGGGCTGTTGGAGAAATCCACGCCCGGTAGGCGGGCACCGCCGCGTTCGGCTAGCGTGACATCCCCGCTTAGCTCATCTGCACCGAGTACAGGTGTAACGCTCTCAGCCCCGTTAGCAAGACATTGCAGGATGGTTGAGCTAGCCCGGAGCGCGTCTACCACGACCACTACATCCCCGCGCTTTCGTGCTCGTAGGGCACCGGGTACGCCTAATTCAAGATAGGTGATAATGCGTTGTGGCGCGTGATCCCGTAATGTGTCAGCACGGAGGCCATAGCGGAGTGAGGCAAGGCTTAGCACATCGTCGGTTGAAACATTACCGATATTGGCTTCAGGGCCGAGTTGGTGGAGTAACCAGATCTGCTGAGGGCGTCTAGGGGCCTCCCAAATGACGTCCTCAGGATCAATGTGCTGGAACAGCTCATAGGCCAGTTCACTATTGATTTGGCCCTCTGCATCGAAAATACCGACAGTACCGGATTCGCGTGATTCCATAATGACCTTCTCCGCTCCCGCCTTGAGATCGGCTCGGATTTCTTCAACCCGGTCGCGATAAGAAAGGGTTGCGTCCTCCTGTGGTAGCTTGCGGCCCACCTCAGAAAAGACACGAAACCCTCTTGCGCACGCCTCGTGGATCAGGTCTATTTTACAGGCTCGGTCAATGCGGCCTTCGATGCCGTTTGATACCTCGATGGCATTAAAACCAAGCGAAGACAATTCGTCGAATAAAGCGTTTACCCGGTTACGCTGAACAGCGGCCTCTAGCAGGGTTCCTCCGGGGCAGACTAGCAGCCCATGGTCGCGGAACAACTTAAGCTTTTCGCGCAGGATAGCTTCAGGGTAGAACGCAGAAGAACCGTAAGCGAGCTTGATCAGATCGATTTGCTCCCGGGCAGTCGCAATCAGGTCGCGGCTGGCCGCCAGGCCCAGACCAGCATCCAGCACCATGGTCCATCCGGCGCGTCGTGTAGCGGGCGGATTGGTTTTAAGGCCAAATACGGTATGTAGAAGGTATGACACAGGTGCTTCCTCTCAATTTTTACTCGATATCGATCCATGACAACGGCGTTCCCTTCGAGAGATTATGGCGCACACGTTTGCCCAGAACCTCATGGTAGTACCTTGTTGGCAGGCCGTAGCCGGGTCGTACCGAGCGAATGGTTTTTTCTGTGATGATTTCGCCTGCCTGCATATCCTGATTGATATAAAGGGAGCGACGTCGTTTTCGAGCGTGGCGTTCAGCTTCTGTTGTCCCGCCGAATTGCACAGTGCCGATGGCTGCATGAGCTTCTTTAATCAATTGAGCCAAGGCGGTGAATTCTGCTGGCTCCAGAGAAAAAGCAGCATCCGAACCGCCATCTGCACGGGCTAGTGTCAGGTGTTTTTCAATCAGGCGCGCCCCCAGCGTGGTTGCCACTAGTGCCGGTGCTGGTGAGAGCGAATGGTCGGATAGACCGACTGGTGCCGACCAAGCCGATTGCATGGCTTTTAGTGTCGCCAAGTGGCTGTTTTCAACCGGGGCTGGATAACTAGAGGTACATTTGAGCAGCATCGGTCCCCGAGTTTGAAAGTCGCGTACCGCACGAACAGCTTCGTCTATCTCGGCTGCGGTTGCCATACCGGTAGAAATGATAACCGGTTTACCGGTTGCTGCGGCTTTCTTGATCAGCGGAATGTCAACGCATTCGAATGATGCGATCTTATAGGCTGGGCAGTCGATCGATTCTAAAAAATCCACCGCCTCTAACGAGAAAGGGGCGCTGAAGGCGAGGATATTGTTTTTCAAAGCACGCTTAAAGATCGGTTCATGCCAATCCAAGGGCAGAGCTGCTTCAGAATATAGATCGAACAATCGGCGGCCAAACCAGGGACTTGACTTATTTTGGATCAAAAATTCCGGTCGATCCGAGTCGAGTGTGATCCATTCGGGCCGGAAGGTCTGAACCTTGACGGCATGAGCGCCGGCATTAGCAGCCGCATCGACCAGAGCTAGGGCTCGATCAAGCGATTGGTTGTGGTTCGCTGATAATTCAGCAATCAGCCAGGGCGGTTGTGACCATTCTTGATCGAAAAGCTGACAGAAGTCGTTTTTCATCGCCTGCTCTCCATGGGAGTCACAACCAATGTGATATTCCGCCCCATGCCCATGGCTAATAGCTCCCGGTAAATGTTGAGCGTACCCTCGGGATCGCGTTGAACCATGAGCGATTCGATTCGCTCCCGCGCCGCGTGTGCTTCTGCGCCGCGGGCACGGTCAGTGACATAATTGGCATGCTCGTTGAGTAAAAACCAATCGATCGGGAAGTCCGAAAAGGCATCTTGAACCTGCCAGCCGCAGGCCTCGACTAGCCGTTTGAGCCCCTGTGGGTTGAAATAATTGAGATGTTCTGGTGGGCAGAACCAGAAGGTGCGGTCAATCAACCCCTCGGCCATAGCCGCTTGCTGGATGAGGGAAAAATCGTTTGGCAATGTGCTGTTCGTTTGCCGATTCATTCTGATTAGCAGAACCTGCCCGCGGTAAAATCCCGGATGGTAGGTATGTCCACACC
>DRZW01000003.1 GCA_011380105.1 Halothiobacillaceae bacterium | reverse complement strand
CCCTGATGCCGTGCGCGCCGTTCTTAAGCTAAAACAACGTTGCTGGCAGCAGGGGCTAATTCTAATCGGCGCAGATTGTGAGCAATTGCGGCATTTTTGTGCCTTGAATGACGCAGACTGGCATCGCATCTGTGCTCTGTGGCCTGCCGCGAAAACCATTGTAGTCCCGGCAGCCACCGAAAACCGGCTACTGACCGGCCGATTTAACACCATTGCCTTGCGCGTGCCCGACCATCCGCAAACCCGGGCACTGTGTCGACAAACCGGGCCACTGGTATCCACCAGCGCCAATCCGCACGGTCGGCCACCTGCGCGATGTTTATTAACCGCACGCCACTATTTTGCCCGCCAACCATTGCATTTTGTACCCGGCAAAACCGCTGGTCATCTGCGACCATCGACCATTATCCACTGGCGGGATGGTAAGATTCTAAGGAGGTAACCCTATGCCCGAGATTCAACCGATCAAGGACTATCTGACCGACCTGCAAGACCGCATCGTGCGCGGCCTAGAGGCTTTTGAGCCGGAAACCCGCTTTATGTACGATAATTGGACCCGCCCGCCCGATGAACGCCTCAGCGGCGAGGGTCTTGGCCGGGTGATTGAAAACGGCGCGGTTTTTGAGCGCGGCGGGATTAATTTCTCGCATGTGCGTGGCGACAAACTCCCGCCTTCGGCCACCGCGCACCGACCGGATTTAGCCGGTAGCTCGTTCGAAGTCTTAGGTGTCTCACTAGTCATCCATCCGCGCAATCCGTACATACCCACCTCACACGCTAATGTACGCTTTTTTAAGGCCGAAAAAGAAGGCTGCGAGCCGGTGTGGTGGTTCGGGGGCGGCTTTGATCTCACTCCATTCTACGGCTTTGAAGAGGACGCCGTATTCTGGCATCAGCAGGCGCATCAGGCCTGCGCCCCGTTCGGTGAGGATCATTACCCACGCTTTAAACAATGGTGCGATGACTATTTCTGGCTCAAACACCGTGATGAAGCACGCGGGGTGGGTGGCTTGTTCTTCGATGACTATGGCGCTGATGGCCAGGTTGATTTTGATCAAGCATTCGCTTTTATGCGCTCGGTGGGCGACCACTACTTAAAGGCTTACGCGCCGATTGTAGAAAAACGCAAAGACACACCATTTGGCCAGCGCGAACGCGATTTTCAGGCCTATCGACGTGGCCGCTATGTGGAATTTAATCTCGTCTATGACCGCGGCACACTGTTTGGACTGCAATCCGGCGGGCGTGCTGAATCGATCTTAATGTCGATGCCGCCCCGCGCTGAATGGCGCTACGACTACCACCCAGAACCGGGCAGCGCTGAGGCAGAGCTTTATGACATCTTCCTCAAACCGCGTGACTGGTTAGCACAGGGCTAATAACCCTGCCGGGAATGCCAAAGCCTGCCGATTTGACACGCGCGGCCATCACAACCGCCTATTCATCGAGATATTCAATTGAATATGGCGAGGTGATGGAGATCATCCAGTCCTGATACTGATTGCGATTTTCAATAATCCAGCCGCGCGCGCGCAGGGTCTGGCCGACTAAATCATCTGGGTTTCGGCCTTCGAGCAGATCGCCCTCGTGCTTATCTAGCCTGAGCGCTACCCGCCCCTCTAGGTTGATCCAGATATTACGCTGACTCTCACCCACAGATACCACCTTGCCATAGACGATACCCGCACCTTCAACCTCATCAGGAATGCCATTGACGGTAGGAATACCCGGTTCAAACAAGTCCAGCGACCAAATACCCAACCCACGCGCGCGTGCCTCCGCCTCTACGGCCTGAAAACACGCAGCACGGTCGGTATTCGGGGCTATATAAACCGCCATCGCTAAACCCTGCCTTAACAACTCCGCCTCAATCGAATCACCCTCAGGCGTATGCAGGTAGGCCAGACGCCGCCCAAAACGGTCGTGCGACTCCACACCATCAACCAGTCCCACCTTGCCACCATGAGCGGCAATAATTGACTTTAATGCTTCGGTAGCCTCCTCGGCAAAGGGCTCGCTCGGGCCACGGTCATAACCCCGCTCGGTGGTGTCAATACCGATCAAACGCACTCGATCACCATTAGATAAGCGCACGGTATCGCCATCGTATACGAAATCAACCTTGTGGATTTCCAGCACATCAGGACTAACGCGACAGGCATCATCCGCCCACAACGCTGATATGCCCAGCATACAAACCAGAAAAACCCACCCGAACCGCCGCAGTACCCCCCGGGTTGCACTGGCAACAGTACGGTTATTTACATTTTCAACGAAACAGGCCATCACGCCCTCCCTAACTTTGCTGCTTAAACATCTAACCATACAGATTCTAAGCATATTTTCCCATCAAACGAAAAAACCCGGCTTAAAGCCGGGCTTGGACAAATAAACCACGTTAGCGCAGCCGCTGTTTGAATTACTTCTTGCGACCGTAGCGATTGCGGAATTTGTCGACCTGCTTAGCCATGCTGCCTTCTGAACGCTTGCCGGTAAAGAAGGGGTGGCTAGCAGATGAAACATCAATTTTAACCAGTGGGTATTCGTTGCCATCTTCCCATTTGATGGTTTCGTTGGTCTTGATTGTAGAACGGGTCAGAATGGCGAAATCGGCTGCCATATCCTGAAAGACCACTGAACGATAGTTCGGGTGGATACCTTCTTTCATTGCGAAAATTCCTCTATGCCTGAACGCGGGTCCAACACAAAACCCGAGTCAAAAAACTGTTTTGAATCGCTCGGTGATACCAGCTTATCTGTCTTTCGACAGCATCCAGCCTGTCCGGCACCGATCACCTAAAGTCGCAAGATTCTACCAAAAAATGGTAATAAAACAAGAACAACACCCGTTCACCTACCAAGTTTCAACCAAACGCCACCGCTAACCCCAGCAATGAACGCCTTAAATCGGCATAGTCACTTAATCTTGCACACGGGCAAACACTAAAACTGAAACCCGCTCGGCCCCCGCCTGATAAAGCTGCCTTGCGGCTGCTCGTGCACTGGCTCCGGTAGTCAACACATCATCCACTAAGGCGACGTGTCGGGCAATCTGCTGTTTGGCAGATATGGTTAAGGCAAAGGCATTGGTTAGGATTGCTTGGCGCTGCTGACGATTAAGGCCAGTCAGGCTGGGGGTGTGAGTAACCCGTTTTATTATTGAAGCGGATACTGGCAGTGCTAATCGTTTACCTAATTGCTGGGCGATCAAACGTGCCTGATCAAACCCCCGCTCAATGCGTCTTTGCGGATGTTGTGGCATGGCAATTAGCTGCTCGAACGCGGGTGGTGAGCCGGATTCCAAGCGGGTTATCATGCTCTCGACAATCAGCCGAAGAACGGAGAAATCATGATGATATTTCAGGCGATGGACAATATGCCGGGTTTGCTCATCCCAGGCGCAGGCGGTAATCACCTGATCAAAAAGCCTGCCCTTTTGGTGGCAACGGTGGCATAGGCCTGCTTGATCAACCACCATCCCGCAACCAGCACAATGTGCTTGCTCAAGCTTGGATTGCCACTGTTGACGGCACTGACTGCACAAACCAGCCTTATCTCGCGTATCCTGTCGGCAGAGATGACAGGGAGCTGGATAAATGCGCTGATCTAAGAGGGGTTGCAAGCTGATAATACCGCGCCGAACAAGCGTATTCCATTTCTGGTTCTTGTGTTGCGTAGACATTGCACAACAGCGCTACTGATGACTACCGCGACAGTGTTAAATAAACCCAAGCAACAGGCAGTTATTTTTAAGATAAAACATGGCTGTACAAGAACACAGCATGCCTGAGAAAATCGGCAGACACCAACTCGTCGTATCACGGGAAAATCGGCCCAACGCTCCGCAAGCGGATTTAATTATGGCAACATCGTCGCCAGAGTTATTCCGTTGCCACTATTTATTTCTAAACCAGCATGGCGTTGCTCATTTTGCCATAAATCGGCATTGCTCTAATCCTAAAGTTGGCTATGACGCTTAACAGGTCGCGAACCGTTTTTATGCTTTGCTAGGTATTTGAGGATGCCGCAATTTTTTCCACTGGCCTGACTTAATTATCTGGTGACCAGGATTGTTGCCGCGATTGTGCTGATTCATTGGTCTATTTACGATTTGCACCGAATCTAGCATGATACATAGGAAGACAGTTTCACCGAACCACCTGAACAATTCGAGGATCATAAATGACCGCAAGTGTGCGCTGGCAAGTTGCCGACTTACTTAGCCTGTTTGAAAAACCCTTTAACGATTTACTGTTTGAGGCCCACCAGGTTCACCGCGCGCATCATGACCCGAATGCGGTTCAGGTCAGCACACTGTTATCCATTAAAACCGGTGCCTGCCCGGAAGACTGTAGCTACTGTTCACAAAGTGCACGCTACGATACCGGCCTGGAGCGCGAGCGACTGCTGCCTTTAGATGAAGTCGAGCAAGCCGCGCTTAAAGCCCAAAAAGCTGGTGCATCACGTTTTTGCATGGGTGCAGCATGGCGAAACCCTACCGACCGGCAACTAGAAAAAGTAATCGAGATGGTACGGGTAGTTAAGGATATCGGCATGGAGGCCTGCCTGACTTTAGGCATGCTGACCCCCGAACAGGCAAGGCGACTCAAAGAAGCTGGTCTGGATTATTACAACCACAACATCGACACCTCACCTGAATTTTACAATCAGGTAATCACCACCCGCACCATTGAAGACCGCCTCAATACGCTCGAGCACGTGCGCAATGCCGGCATTAATGTCTGCTCCGGCGGTATTCTTGGCATGGGTGAATCCCGAGAGGATCGCGCCTCCTTTCTGGCCACCTTGGCAAACCTGCCTACTCCCCCCGAATCCGTGCCGCTAAATATGCTAGTGCGCATTCCGGGCACTCCGATGGCTAATTTGCCCGCCTTTGACCCGATTGAATTTATCCGCACCGTGGCTGTTGCGCGCATTAGCATGCCAAAATCGCATGTTAGGCTCTCTGCAGGTCGTGAAGGGATGGATGAAGCAACGCAGGCTTGGTGTTTCTTTGCCGGTGCTAACAGCATCTTTTACGGTGATAAATTATTGACAACCAATAACACCGAAACCCATGCCGATAACGCCCTGTTTGCCAAGTTGGGGATTTACCCGCTAATCCCCGAAGGCTGCCAGACGCCAACCCAGAGCCCAACAAAGCAAAAAGCCTCGCTGGCTGATGCCGATTGAGCGCACTTAAGACGGATGACGCATCCGGCCGAATAAGCTAATAATTATTAGCTCGCCATTATCGCAAGGGCTATTAAACCAATCCCGTCAGCGCGGTCACTAATGCGGCATGGGCGCGTGGATAATCGAATGAGAAATCATAAAGCCGACTAAACCGCTTTGGAGGCGCCGCTAAGACGAGCAGCAACCAGATGCCTACATCCAACAAAAGACCAGCGCAGAGCAGATATTTATTTCACCACTTAAAAAGGTTATTCAACCATTTCTAATGCAGATTGAACTTTAGGGTCAGCCTTAACGCCAGCAGAATGCGCTGATTCTTCACATCTCGTGCTAGTCTTAGAACATTGTTTTTATGTAAAACTAAAGACGCAAACCAAGGAAGTCCTGCATGTTCGAAGCTGCTGAAATTGGCCGAAAAGTTAAAAAAAGCGATTTTAAAGAAGCGGTTCGGGAACTGCGCCCGGAATTATTAGCCGCTCAGCGCCAGGCACGGCGGGAGGGTGTGCCGATTTTTTTATTAATCAATGGCGTACCGGGGGCGGGTAAAGGCGAATTAACCAACCAGCTCTTGGAGTGGTTAGATTCGCGGGGCGTGCATACCCATGTGTTCTGGGATGAAACCGATGAGGAAAAACAACGCCCACGCTGGTGGCGTTATTGGCGCAGCATGCCCAAAGCCGGTGAGATTAGCATCCTGTTCGGTGGCTGGTACGAGCAGCTTATTCAAGATCAACTGGCTGGTGAAGTGGATCATCACCAAGCTGGCCAAGAAATTGAGCGCATTAAAGAAACCGAGCGCATGCTAATTGCTGATGGCGCGCTGATTATCAAATTCTGGTTTCATCTATCGCAAAAAGAACAGGCCCAACGGATTCAAGAACGCCGCAAGGATCCGCAAAGCCACTGGGCGATGGCACCGGAAACGGTCAAGGCGGCCAAACACTACGAGCCGTTTATCGCTGCGGCCACCCGCATTGTGCGTGAAACCGATACCGGCGAGGCGCCTTGGTATCTAATTGAGGCGACCGACCGCTACTATCGTGATTTAACCGCGGGTAAAACCCTGCTACGGGCTATGCAAACGCACTTTGAGCGCCCTGCGCCATCAGAAACGATGCGCGTTTCTCACGCCCCGGCCATCCCGCATACTGAGGAGGCACAGATCACCATCCTCGATCGGGTAGACTCCAACCAGCAGATAAAAAAATCCGAATATCAAGAACGCAAAGCCAAATTGCAAAGTGAGCTCAATGCACTGGGGTGGCAGGCTTTCCGCGAGCGGCAATCGGTGGTCTGTGTATTTGAAGGCTGGGATGCTTCCGGTAAAGGTGGCTCTATTCGCAGGCTAGTGCACGCCTTGGATGCGCGGCTTTATCGGGTGCTGCCGGTCGCCGCCCCGAACGATGAGGAATCAGCACATCATTACCTGTGGCGGTTTTGGCGCAATATTCCCCGGGATGGCTACTGGGCGATTTTTGATCGTTCTTGGTATGGCCGTGTATTGGTTGAGCGAGTTGAGCAGTTCGCCACTCAAGCCGAGTGGGGGCGCTCATATCATGAGATTAATACCTTCGAGGCGCAGCTAGCCGAGCACAATGTGGTGCTGTTGAAGTTCTGGCTAGATATTGATAAGCAAGAGCAGCTCCAACGCTTTAAAGCCCGAGAGGTTACACCACACAAGCAACACAAGATTAACGATGAGGATTGGCGCAACCGTGAGCGCTGGGATGATTATAAACGGGCGGTCAACGAAATGATAATTCGCACTAGCACCGAATATGCCCCCTGGCATATCGTGCCGGCCAATGACAAACGATTCGCCCGGATAGAAGTCCTGCAGAAAACCCGCGATGCACTAGTCAAGGCACTGAAGAAAGGGGAAAAGGTTATCGGCACTGACAAGAAGAAATAGCCGCAGCCAGACGGCGGCTTAATCATGCTCGCGATCAAGCCCGCAGCTGGCCATATTGGCGGCCCGGAACAGTGCACGGCGCTTGTTTAGGGTTTCTTCCCATTCGGTGGCCGGCACGGAGTCGGCCACAATCCCGCCGCCAGCTTGCACATGCAATTGGCCGTCTTTGATCACGCCGGTGCGGATAGCAATGGCGGTATCCATATTGCCATTCCAAGCCCAGTAACCCACCGCACCGGCATAAACGCCGCGTTTAACCGGCTCAAGCTCTTGGATAATCTCCAGCGCCCGGATTTTAGGGGCACCAGACACCGTTCCAGCTGGGAAGGTGGCCCGCAACACATCCATGGCACTCAGCCCCGGTTTTAGGGTGCCGGTAACTTGCGAGACGATATGCATCACATGCGAATAGCGCTCGATTACCATCCGCTCTTCGAGCTTGACGCTGCCGACCTGTGCAACCCGTCCGGTGTCGTTGCGGCCTAAGTCAATTAGCATGACATGCTCAGCGACTTCCTTGGGATCTGACAGCAAATCGGCCTCTAAAGCCTGATCCTCGGCTTCATCGGCACCACGAGGTCGTGTCCCAGCAATGGGGCGCACCGTTACCTGATTATCTTCTAGCCGAGCCAGAATCTCCGGGCTTGAGCCCACCACGGTAAAATCACCGGCATCGATGAAATACATATAGGGCGAGGGATTGATACTACGCAGGGCGCGATACAAATCCATTGGCTCGGCTGCAAAGGCAATGCTCATCCGCTGACTGGGCACGACCTGCATCACATCCCCGGCAGTGATGTATTCACGGATGGTATCGACCGCATTTTCATAGCCCTGCCGGGTAAAGGTGGCGGTAAAGTCGTTCTCGTCGATCGCCGGGCCGGGCTGACGAGACTGATAAGCCGCAATAGGCTGGCGCAACTGGCCGACTAGTTCATGCAAGCGCCGTTGGGCTGCCGACAGGGCGTCGGCATTATTGGGATCAACCAGGGTTACCAGCAACAGCTCGCTGGAGAGGTTATCCACAACCACGACCTCTTCACTGACCATCAAGAGAACATCGGGCACGCCGAGTGGGTCGTCGGCATCAAAGTTGGCCAGCCGTGGTTCGATATAACCGATGGTTTCAAACCCGAAATAACCCACTAAACCACCATGAAATCGGGGCATGCCTGGTGGCTCATAAACCTGATAGCGCTGCTTGTACGCCTCAATCCAGGCTAGGGGGTCGTCCACTCGCTGATCAAACACCACTTGGCCGGATTTAGTTAGTTCTACCCGGTGGCCGTACACACGCAACACGGTAGTTGCCGGCAGGCCGATAATCGAATACCGCCCCCATCGTTCTCCGCCAGTGACTGATTCAAACAAATAGCCATAAGGCTGACGAACCAGTTTTTGGTAGACCGTAAGCGGGGTGTCAAAGTCACCCAGCACGCGGCGCATGACCGGCACACGGTTATAGCCCTGAACAGCTAGGCGTTCAAGTTCAGCCTGATCGGGCTGGTAGGGGTGCAGTGCGGCGGGCATAGTGAGTCTCCATTCAACAAACAGGCGGGAATGTTTAGTACAGATCACCCCGCTGGCGGCAACCAGACGGGGTATCGGCATTCCTGAGCAACCAGCAGGTTGTCGGTTTTATCGGGTTACGAGTTTGGGCAAGGAGGTCATCGAGTCGATAACCGCATCTGGATGATAATCACGAATATCCTCACCGTGGTTATAGCCGTAACTCATACAGATAATCTTAAAACCGGCAGCGCGAGCGGCTTTCACATCAGAGATGGAATCACCCACCATCAGGCATTCAAACGGGTTTACCTTAAACCAGCCGGCAGCATAAATCAGTGGGGCCGGGTCGGGTTTTTTCAGCGGCAAGGAATCACCACTAATTACGGTCTCAAAATACGCCTTAAGCCCGGTTTGCTCGAGTAATGGCAAGGTGAAATCGGCCGCTTTATTGGTCACGCAACCAACAGGCACACCCAGCGACTTGATATATTCAAGCCCCTCAATCACACCGGGAAACACACAGGAGTGCTGTCCATTGCTTTCGGCATAATGGCGCTTGAAAATCGGTAGTGCTTCGGCGAAATCTTGTGGTGCAGGCTTGCCGTCTAACTGGTTGGTTAACGCACGTTCTACCAGTTTTTCAATCCCATTGCCCACCCAATTGCGAATATCAGCCTCGGCACGCTCGGGGTTTCCGAGCTCAGCCTGCATGTTATTTACCGCAACCAGCAAATCCGGCACTGAATCAACCAAGGTGCCGTCTAAATCGAACAGCACCATGGCCGGTTTTACTATAACCATTAGCGCACCTTTGCCAATTCGGCGCGCATTTCCTTGATTACGCTGTCATAACGATTCGGATCACTCTCTTGGCCTTTGCCAAACAAAGCAGAACCAGAAACGAAGGTATCCACCCCAGCCTTGGCAATTTCTGCGATATTGGCCGAACTAACACCACCGTCAATTTCAAGTCGGATATCTCGGCCAGAACGGTCGATGATCTCACGCGCCTGACGAGCTTTTTCTAGTGCAGACGGAATAAACTTCTGGCCACCAAAACCGGGGTTAACCGACATCAACAGCACGATATCCACCTTATCGATCACCCATTCGAGCACGTCCAGCGGGGTGCTGGGATTAAATACCAGACCCGACTGACAGCCTGAATCGCGCACTAACTGCAGGCTGCGATCAACATGCTCAGTAGCCTCAGGATGAAAAGTGATAGACGTGGCACCCGCTTTGGCAAAATCGGGGATAATACGATCAACCGGCTTGACCATTAAATGCACATCAATCGGGGCGGTAACACCATGTTTGCGCAACGCATCGCAAACCAACGGGCCGATAGTCAGATTGGGCACATAGTGGTTATCCATGACATCAAAGTGCACCCAATCGGCACCGGAAGCAAGAACATTATCGACCTCTTCGCCTAGCTTGGCGAAATTCGCGGAAAGAATACTCGGAGCGATTACAAAATCTTTCATTTTTTTCCTACCTGCATTACACATTTCTAAATTGGCTTAAACAAAGGCATTCGGGAGAAAAGCTTACTTTTGTGGCCCTACCTGGAATGTAAGTTTTCTTTATTCTACCCGCCAAAGCGGTGGGGTGGAAAGCAAACCGGAAAAACACACCCGCATCTACGCTACTCATCAACAACAAACCAACGGTT
>DRZW01000004.1 GCA_011380105.1 Halothiobacillaceae bacterium | reverse complement strand
GCATTAGAGAGCCAGTCGTTTTACCGGGTGGGCGGGGCCGATCCGGTATCGGTCGATGTCCGCGTCATTGCCGCGACCCGCAAGGACTTGCAAGCTGAGGTTAAAGCCGGACGTTTTCGTGAGGATCTATTCTACCATCTCTCAGTGGTGCCGATTCACATCAAGCCACTGCGTGAGCACGCCGAGGATATCCCGGTGCTGCTATCTTACTATCTGCAAAACGCCCATGAAGTCGAGGGGCTGCCCGCGCGGGAGTTAACCATTGGGGCGCGTAATCACCTGCGCAAACATACCTGGCCGGGTAATGTGCGTGAGCTAAAAAACCTAGTGCAGCGATTACTGATTCTGGGCAGTGACGAGGTGATCGATGAACTGGAAATCCAGCAAGCCTTGGGGTTACTGCCGAATGACCCGGAGATGATCGAACGCACCCCGGCGATGGTGTCGCTTAATTTGGATTTGCCCCTGCGTGAGGCGCGCGACGAATTTGAACGGCGCTACCTGATCGCCCAGCTAAAAAACTGCGATTACTCCATGACCGAGCTTGCCCGCCGCACCGGTATGGAGCGTACTAACCTGTATCGCAAGTTAAAATCACTGGGTGTGCAGACCGGTGAGCGTTCGGGTTAAAATGAACGTTTTCCGCACCTTAAGCTGCGGATTTGAACTTTCTGCCCACAATTTTGTGGGTTTTTTGCTCCTAAAGGCGAATGTAGATGCAGATTATTGTACTGGGAGCCGGGCAGGTAGGCCGCTCGGTGGCCACCGCACTGGCGACCGAGACCAATAACTCAGTCACGGTGGTGGATACCGATCTCGATGCGCTTTCCTCGCTGCAGGAACGGCTGGATATCCGGGTTGTTCAGGGTGTGGGCGCACAACCTAGTGTGCTAGAAGAGGCGGGCGCGGCGGATGCCGATACGCTGATCGCAGTGACCTCCTCGGATGAAAATAACATGCTCGCCTGTCAGGTGGCCTGGACGTTATTCCACACCCCCACCAAGATCGCCCGCATTCGCTCCACCGATTATCAAGATCACCCGGCTTTATTTGGTAATTCCGCTGTGCCGGTCGATTTTATTATCAGCCCGGAGCGGTTAATCAAAGATTATATCGCCCAACTAATTGATTACCCCGATGCCCTACAGGTGCGCGACTTTGGTGAAGGCCAGCTTAAGCTGATCGGGATGGAAGTCGATGTGAACGGGCGCATGGCCGGTCAACCAATTCGTCATCTGCGTAAGCTGCTGCCTCATATTGAAACCCGCATTGCCGCGATTTTCCGCGGGGAGGCGCCGGTTACCCCGGAAGCCGATGTGATAATCGAACCGGGCGATGAGATCTTTTTCTTAGCGCGCGATACCGAAATACGCCAGGTAATGAGTGTCATGCGCCCGCTAGAACGCCCCTATAAACGGATTATGATCGCTGGGGGTGGTCGGATTGGTGGTGGCTTAGCTGAAAAACTCGAATCACACTATCAGGTTAAGCTGATCAGCCACAGCCATCGCCGTGCCCGCGAATTGAGCGCAGCATTAAATAAAAGCGTAGTTCTCTCGGGCAATGCCAGTGATGCCGACTTACTCCGTGAGGAAAACATCGAGGACATGGATGTATTCCTCGCCCTGACCAATGACGATGAGGATAACATTCTCTCATCCATGCTAGCGAAGAAAATGGGCGCCCGCCGGGTGATGTGTATCGTCAACCGTACCGCCTATGTGGATTTAATCCATTTTGGCACCATTGATATTGCCCTCTCCCCCCATCAGATTACCATCGGTGCGGTACTGACTCATCTTCGCCGGGGCGATATGGTCAGTGTCTACTCACTGCGTCGGGGTGCGGCTGAGGCGATTGAAATTATTGCCCGGGGCGACCGGCAGACCTCTAAAGTAGTTGGTCGGCGAGTTGATGAGCTCCAGCTCCCCCGTGGCACCACCATCGGCGCGATCCTCCGTGAAGGTGAGGTAATCATTGCCCACCAAGATACCCAAATCCAAACAGATGACCATGTAATTGTGTTCGTCACCGACAAAGCCCGCATACCCGATATTGAGCAATTGTTCTCCGTCGGGTTTGGTTTTTTCTAGGGGCGGTTATGCAGTATTTAATGGTTCTTCGCGTGCTTGGCTTATTGCTGATGGTCTTTGGGGCCACCTTTGTCCCGCCCATGGCTGTCGGCTGGTTGATGGGGGATGACAACCTCCAGCCCTTTGCGATTGGTTTTTTATTTACCGTAAGCCTCGGTGCATTGCTGTTTCTAACCACCCGCCATATCCGCCGAGAAATGAAGCTGCGCGATGGCCTCTTGGTAGTAGTCACCTTTTGGGTGGTTTTGGGGCTGATTGGCTCAATCCCGATTTACTTACAACCCGGATTAGGCCTGAGCTTCTCCCAGGCGGTGTTTGAATCAGTCTCAGGCATTACCACCACCGGCGCGACCGTGATCACCGGTTTGGATCAACTGCCCGCCTCATTATTGTTTTATCGCCAGCAATTACAATGGCTGGGCGGTTTGGGGATTTTGGTTCTGGTCGTTGCCTTTTTGCCCCTGCTTGGTGTGGGCGGCATGCAGTTCTACACCGCTGAAACCACCGGCCCGATCAAAGACAACCGCTTATCTGGGCGGATTTCAGAAACGGCAAAAGCATTATGGCTGGTTTACATCGGCATTACCGTGCTATGCACGCTGTTATATAAAATTCAGGGCATGAGCTGGTTTGATGCGATAGCTCACGCCTTTTCCACCGTTTCCACCGGGGGGTTTTCCACCCACGATGCCAGCTTTGGTTATTTTGAAAGCCTGTCACTAGAAGTCACCGCCATTGTGTTCATGTTGCTGGGCATTATCCCGATGACGTTGCACTACCTCGCTGTGCGACAAATATCTTGGAAAGTGTATCTGGGTAGTGCCGAATTTCGTTTTTTTCTAGGTTGGCTAACCGCTGTTTTGTTAGTTGTAACCGGGGTGTTGCTACTCGAAACACCGCAGGAAAGCTGGTGGAATGACCTGCGCGGACTGGTGTTTAACCTAGTCTCCTTTGCCACCACCACAGGCTATACCACCGCGGATCACACCGCTTTACCGGGGCTGATTACAGCATTGATTGTCTCCACCGCGATTATTGGCGGCTGTGCCGGTTCTACCACCGGGGGCATGAAAACAGTGCGGATTATGCTCTTAGCCCGGCAGGGTATAAACGAATTGCGCCGTTTGGTGCATCCGCACGGGGTGTTTACGCTCGATTTAAACGGCCGGGCGCTGGATATCAGCGTTATCAGCGCGGTGTGGGCGTTTTTTGCTGCATTTGTTTTCATCTTTATGGCGATTATGTTTGCCATGATGGCCACCGGGCTGGATTTCTATTCCGCCTATGGTGCAACCGTCGCCACCCTGGCGGGTTTAGGTCCGGGATTGGGTTCGGTTTCCGGCAGCTTTGCTGAAGTGCATACCAGCGCCCTGTGGATTGGCATGGTCGCTATGATTCTCGGGCGGTTGGAAATCTTCACTGTCTTGGTGCTATTCCTACCAATGTTCTGGCGCCGATGACCTCCCCTTCTGATGCGTTTACAAAAAAATGGCTGCACCCGCGTTATTGGCCAACTTGGCTAGGGCTGGGGCTTTTATTTGTACTTGCTCGTATCGGGCGGCCGGCGCGGCGCGTGCTTGCCCGCGGCATTGCGCGCGTATTTATGCAGCTTAACCGCCGACGCGTGGCCATCGCGCAGCGCAACCTCGAATTGTGCTTTCCTGACCAACCAACAGAGCAGCGCCAGCAATGGGTGGTGCGTTATTTTTATCTCTATTTTTTAGGACTGCTTGAGCTTGGCGTTATCCGCCGTTGCCCACCGGGTGAGCAAGGACTCATCGCACAAACGCAAATTGAACCGTCTTGGGTGTTTGCGCAATTACGCCGCGAGCCGGGCGTGATTCTAACCCTGCACAGTGTCGGTCTGGAGTGGGCCGGCGCGGTGATGGCTGAGTACGTGCCTGGTTCGGCCATCTACAAGCCCTTTGCTAAAAATGAGGTTCTAGACTGGTGGTTTACCCGTGGACGCACTCGTTTTGGCACCAAGATGCTGCCACGCGAGCAGGGAATGCGCCCGCATATCCGCGAGTTACGTCAGGGCCGGAGTTTTTTTTACATCGCCGATGAAGACCTTGGTGCCAAACACAGCGTTTTCGCACCGTTTTTTGGGCAGAGCAAGGCCACGCTGCCACTAGCCGGACGGGTGGCACGATTAGCACGGGTGCCAATCTACCCCTTAATCGGCCTGATTGATGAAAAACAAGGCTATCGGCTGGTCTTCTCAGGGCCACTGTGCCTGCTACCGACCGATAATGAACAACAAGAAGCCGAGGCGATCAACCAGATAATGGAAAACCTAATCCGGCAAGACCCGGCACAGTTTATGTGGTCGTTGAAGTTTTTTAAGACCCGTCCGGCGGGCATGCCCGACCGGTATCGATGATTTGTGGCGCTAGCCTTCACCCTGAATCGCCTAAACCTGCCTTTTCCGAATCTCAGCCCAGACAGCGACAACCAACTCGACCTCACTTTTAAAAAATCAAGTGCAGGGCTCGAACAGTGAATGGCTCGATATATCAATAAGATAGAAGTGTGCATGCCATTTGTGGTAGACATTCTGCGAGCGGGCATGACGCGCCAAGATTTGCTCTAAGAGAATTGGCAGGAGCGGAAAATAAAATGACCGGGAAGCCACTTAAGATACAGACAACATCTATACTGAGAGTGAGTATGGATGCTTTGAGTCTGCATGCGACCCGGCAATCGAACAGTGCGGTAGTTTTTTCGGGGTTTCCATCAACTCGCTAAGCAGATCTGCTATCTAGCTGTCATACTTTTTTCTTGATGATGTTGGTCTAACCACCATGCGTGTTATTCATTGGTTTCGACAAGATTTGCGGCTGGCGGACAATCCGGCGCTGCATTATGCCGCTGATCAGGGTGAGGTGATCCCCGTTTTTATCGGCTTAGATGCACCGAGTAGCCCGGATGGTTTTTTCTATGGCGGGGCAAGTCGCTGGTGGTTACACCATAGCCTTGTTGCGTTGGATCAAAACTTACAGGAGCATGACCAGTCGCTGATTATCCGTCGTGTAGCCAGCCCCGATGCGGTGTTGGCCTGCCTAACCGACTTAATCAAGCAAAGCGGCGCGCAGATGGTAGTCTGGAATCGCCGCTATGAACCTGATCACATCGAGCAAGACCGATTAATCAAAGCCCAGCTTCAGGAAATGGGCGTTGCGGTGCATTCCTTTACCGGCAATTATTTATTTGAGCCATGGCAGATCAGCAACCGGCAGGGCAAGGCGTACAAAGTATTTACCCCGTTTTGGAAAATGCTGGTCTCCGAGGGGATTGACCGCCCCTTAACCCCCGAGCCTGCACAGATCCGCCCGGCCCACCATAAGTTGTCCCCAGGCAGTGTTACCGATTTAAACCTGCTGCCAGCTCTGGATTGGGCAGATGGTTTTGCTGAATATTGGCAGCCCGGTGAAGCCGGTGCCTGGGCGCGGGTTGAACGATTTATGCGCGATATTGATCAATACGATCAAACCCGCAACCGAGTAGACTGGCAGGGTACCTCCCGATTAAGCGCTCACCTGCATTTTGGTGAACTAACCCCACGCCAACTGGTACGTCGGGTTTTCGAGCACAACCCCCAACCCCTAGAGCAGTGCGGCTGTGAACATTTTCTGCGTGAACTCGGTTGGCGGGAATTTGCCGCCCATCTGATCTATCACTTCCCGCATACTCAAACCGATACCTAGATCCGCGTTTTGATGATTTTAATTGGAATCAAGACCCGTCAGTGATCAAGGCATGGCAGCAGGGCCAAACCGGGGTGCCGATTGTCGATGCAGCGATGCGCTGTTTATGGCACACCGGCTGGATGCATAATCGCAATCGAATGATCGTAGCCTCATTTTTATGCAAAAACCTGCGGGTACACTGGCGTGTGGGTGCCGACTGGTTTATGGATACGCTGGTGGATGCTGATTTAGCCTCCAATACCGCAGGTTGGCAATGGGTGGCGGGCACCGGTGCAGATGCCGCCCCTTATTTTCGGATTTTCAACCCGGTGTTACAAACCGAAAAATTTGATCCCAATGCTGATTTCATTCGCCGTTGGGTGCCGGAAATCGCAGCACTTAACAACAAACAGATTAGCCAGCCTGACATTTTACCGGCACAAACCCTAGATCAGGCCGGCATTGTGCTTGGTCGGGACTACCCCCGCGCTATTGTGGACATAAAAGAAAGTCGAAAAGCCGCACTCGCTGCTTTTGAGCAGATAAAAAACCGCAACTAAGGTGATGGGCTTGGCTGGGTCGGGTACGGTGTTAAAATCAGCGTTTTAGCTGTAACCGAACGATTACATGAGTGCTGATTTACACCCCGATCATGGCCCTATCTGGGCACCACCCGGCCGGGTAATGCAGAAAAAACTCGCCCGCGCGGTGATGGAATACCAGATGTTTCACCCCGGTGACCGCGTGCTGTTGGGCTTGTCTGGTGGTAAGGATTCACTATCGCTGTTACACCTGTTGCGGCATATCCAGCGCCGTGCCCCGTTTCATTTCGAATTCGCCGCGATCACCATCGACCCGATGGTCGAGGGCTTCGACCCCAGCCCGTTGGAGGCCTATTTAGCCGCGCTGGGGGTGAAGTACTTTCGGGTTCGCGAAGATTTACCCGAGCTGGCCCATGCGCACATGCAGGGCGACTCCTACTGCGCGTTTTGCTCACGGATGAAACGCGGATTGATTTACAAAACCGCCCGCGAGCATGGCTATAACGTAATTGCCTTAGCGCAGCACCTAGACGATCTGGCCGAAAGTTTTTTAATGAGCGCCTTTCATGGTGGAAAGCTTAACACTATGAAAGCGCATTATTTGAATGACGCTGGCGATTTGCGCATTATCCGCCCCTGCGTACACCTGCGCGAATCGGCACTAGCCGAATTTGCCCGCCGCAACCGTCTGCCGGTTATTGCTGATAACTGCCCGGCTTGCTTTGCCATGCCCACCCAGCGTGAGCACTTTAAACAACTACTCGCACGAGAGGAACAAAACAACAGCCAGTTGTTCGCCTCCTTAAAGCAGACCCTAACCCCCCTGATGGCCGAAGGCAGCGAAAAAGCCATTGCCCATGCCCGTGCGCATGCCACCTACAAACCCAAAACCGCTGTGAGCTATGGCTAAAACACGACGTCACTCACCGTGGCGACTGTGGGCTGCCAACGCCTTCATCGGCCTGTTTTCGCGCTTTTCCCTGCCGGTTAACCACCGCATTGGCCGCCTCATTGGCCTGATCGCCTGGTATACCCGCAGTAAACACCGGCGGGTGGCGGAGGCCAATATAGCACGTTGCTTTCCAGAAAAATCTCAAGCCCAGCGCCAGCAATTAGCCCGGCAAAGCCTGATTGAATCGGGTAAATCGTTAACCGAGCTTGGCCCAATCTGGAACTGGCCGCAAGACAAGATTGAGCAGATCATTCTTGATATGCCTGGCTTTGATGCCGTTGAACAAACCTTAGATCAGGGCCGTGGCGTAATCTTGTTAGGGCCGCACTTAGGTGCCTGGGAGCTAGGCGGCTTGGCGATCTCCATGCGTGTGCCCACCACCATCATGTACCGTCCACCGCGTGATCCCCAGTTTGAGCAGCTGTTGGTCGAAAAACGCAGCCGTTTGGGTGCAAGCCTAGCCCCGGCTAATCTCAAAGGGGTGCGTCAAGCCATCACCGCCCTAAAAAATACAGAGTTGCTGGCGGTCTTGCCCGACCAGTCACCGCGCGCCGGCGAGGGTGAAATGGCTCCGTTTTTTGGCCACCCAGCGTTAACGCTAACTTTAATTCGCTCACTGGTGCGTAAAACCAATGCGGCTGTCTTTGTGGGCTATGCCGAACGGATGCCCGACTCTAGCGGATTTATCATCCGGTTTCGTCCTGCCAGTCAACCGGTGGGTGATGCTGATGTCATCACCGCGTTGACCGCCTTGAATCAAGAAGTCGAACAAAGCGTGCGCGCCTGCCCGGAACAATACCAATGGACCTACCCCCGCTTTCGTCGTCAGAAAAAATCCCAACGCGAGCGGCTGGGTTAAATCGCATGGGCGACTAAAAACACGCCGCACATCATTACCCCTGACAGAGCGCCAAATGCCGTCTTTGAGCTGGCATCTACCCGCTATTTTAAGCTGCAAAGGTTAGGTGAGGGTGGTGGTTCGATGCTACCCAGCAAAGTCGATATGGCCTTTGGGCATGCCGTGTTTGGTTTAACGAGGCGGGCAGACGCCATCGGCGCAGCGTTTTTTCCAGGGTCGTTTGGGGTATTTTGCTCAGCAGGTTGCCGATAACGCGGTAATGGGGCAATGCTTGCTATAGGGCAACAAAGCCATGCGCACCGCTTTGCGGTCAGGTGTGTTCATTTAGTACCACCGTCCGTTGCATGGTTTCCCCCAGTCGAAGCCGTGTCGGTCTAATGTTTCACGGGTTTGGCTAATATCTTGCCACTCGATGTGGTGTTCGCGGTCTAGTTTTTGGTAGTGGGTGATTACACGTCGGCATAGTAGACAGCCGCCATCATAAAAGACGGTGCGTTTTTCATGATTTTCCTGCCTGGTTGCGTGCGGCCATGAGTTTGGCGTATTCATCTGGGGCGAGAATTTCGCGGAGGTCGATAAAATGGCCGCTTTCGTAGGTTTTTAAGGTGGGCAGGGCTTTGATAATTCGTTGTGCGGCCTGTGCCGGGCTAAGCAGGCTGCCATCTTGCCGGGCGGTGGCGATGCGTTTTAGTGCTGGGAATTTTTCTTTTTCGGGGTGTTGGCTTAGGTATTCGATCATCTGTGAGTCAATCAGCCCAGGTGCAATGGCGCTTATGTGAGTGGCGGGCATTTCGTGGGCATATAGTCGGCAGAGCATATTGAGCCCGCTTTTGGAAAGGGCATAGCCGCCCCAGCCGCGATTGCCTAATACCGATGCACCTGAGGAAATGGCGATGATTTGGGTCACACTTATGTCATGTTCCAATAGCCAGTCGAAAATAATCTTATTGGCCCAGACGTTGATTTCCATGATCTCGCGCAGATCGTCTACCGGGGTGTCGCTCATATCGCGGATTTCACCTAGACGCCCAGCGTTTAGAAAAATTAAATCCAGTTGAGGTGTATCGGTTAGTAGTTGTGATAGTGCCGGGTCGATTTGCTCGAAATCGGTCAAGTCACATTGGGTGTCGAATAGGTTTGGATGCGTCTCAGGAGCGCCTCGCCGGGAAAGACCGTAAACCCTATGCCCGGCCTTCAGAAAGGCGCGGGTTAATCCCCACCCCAGTCCGCTGCTGTTGCCGGTGATTAGAATGTGTTGCTGGGTCATAACTTAGCTAAACCTCGAAGACCAACTGCACCACCCGGTTATTAAGTTGGGTTTGCGGGTTTGGCAGAAACAAAAAAACCTGCTGTAAATAACAGCAGGTCTGGTAGGTTTTATCAACCCCTGGTTTATTTTGCGCTGTTTTTGCCAAAGTGCTGCGCGAGCCGGTTGAGCTTTTCTTCCATGGAAAGCTGAGCGTACTCTTGCGGGGCTTGTTTCGGGATCGCATTGTTGCGCTGAGCTTTGTCGGCATCGTTGGCAGCCCTGCGTGGCTGGGCGTTGCGCCTGCCGCGGCGTTTGTTTTGCAGGTTGCGGGTTTTATCGCGTGGATCGCGAGGTTTTTTGGCGGTTGCACCCTCGGTGTTTTCGGTTTTGTCGTCGTTTTTCTGGCGTTCGGCCCGCGCCTTTTGAATGGCTTCAATCTGTGCCTGGGCGTGTTCACGCGCGCCATCGTCGATGGCTTCCGCTTGACTGCCGTCTAGGTTAATCCGGTGCTCGTGTTTGAGCATGGCATGGTGGTAGGCCAGCCTAGAGGTGTAAAACTTCATGGCGGTGCGAATCGCCTGGGAGTTTAAGCCGTCAAGTTCGGCCGGACGCTGCTTGAGGATTTCCTGAAGAATGCCGATGGCCAAGGGGCGGACGTTTTTAAAGTCTGCCGAGAATACCTCCGGCCAAGCCTGCGAGAACTGTTTAACCGCTTGGCGTGGATGCACGCGCGGCTTTTTGCCAGCCGGTGGCGTTGCCTGATTGTTGCTAGGAGGGGGTGTTTCTTCAGTGTTCGGTTGTGCTTGTTCGGTCATGCGGGCCTTGCGCCTGAGTTCTTAAAATTTGCCGTAGTACCGCTGGTACTGATTATTAAAGATCGAATGTTATCGCGTTAACACGTCGTAGACCACATCTGAAATAACCATAGCTGACAGATCAGCAATCACGACTGCGCTACCGGCGAGAAAATATTCATAAT